>CAZHSL010000036.1:0-13990 GCA_964535185.1 uncultured Corynebacterium sp. | reverse complement strand
GGCGAGCAGGAGCGCGCCCCCGAGGATCCAGCCCAGCATCGCCAGCAGGTTCAGGAGGATCCCCCATCCGGCGCGACCGCGGGCGAAGGGCTCGTCCCCGCGCGACATGAATCCGAGGATCAGCCCGAGGACAGGGGCGACGAGCGTCCATCCCGCCAGCAGCGAGCAGATCCCGAGCAGCAGGCTCGCGGTGCCCTTGCCGGTGCCGTGGTGGACGGTGGGTGCGTAGGTGGCGGTCACGGGGCCCTCCTGGTGGTCGATGCGTGCCCAGGTCCCTGGGCGTGTTCGCCAGCGTAGGAACGGGGAGGTGCGTGGCGGATCGCCCTGCGGGATGGTGCGGGCGCCTCGCGGTCCGACCAGGGTCTGACGTCTCAGCGGCTCCCGACGCCGGCTTCGACGGCCTCGACGAGGAACCTGTCGCCGTGCAGCTGGCGGCGCACGACGGCGAGGGTCGGATCGAGCTCGGCCTTCTGCTCGGGGAGGAGCCGGCGCTCGAGCGTTCCGGAGAGGATGCGCGCGGTCCACGAGGCCTCGAGCAGGTTCATCGCGAGGATCATCGCGGGCAGGGCGTCGACCTCCTCCGCGGTGAGCGGCGAGGCACGGTGGTAGCCGGCCACGAACCGCTCCACGTTCTGCGTGGCCGCGGGCAGGGGCAGGCGGCGCAGCCGCCGGCTGAGGTACTTCGCGAGGTCCCAGACCCGTGGAGCCAGCGGCAGGTGGTCGAGGTCGATGAACGAGACCGTGCCGTCGGCCCGTGACACCAGGACGTTGTCGGGCGTGAGGTCGCCGTGGACCAGCTGGAGCGGCAGCGGTGCGATCCGGGCGAGGACCTCGTCGCGTCGGGCGTCGAACCCGTGCTGGACGTCCTCGGGGACGTGGAGCTCCGAGAGACCCTCGGCGATGCGCTTGCGGTACGAGTGCGCGTCCCAGGGGTACGCGGCGAGGGACTGGTGCAGCGCGGCGACGGAGCGGCCGACGAGCTCCTCGATCGGCAGGGCCTGCGCCGGGGCCATGTCGTCGTGTGGAAGGTGCGGCATCAGCACGAAGCTGTCTTCGGGTGCCCCGGCGAACATCGACGCCTCCTCGGTGACCAGGAACTCCGCGACGCGCACGGCGGTGCGGGTGAGGTGGGCGAGCACCCGTGCCTGGTCGGCGACCGGCAGGTTGCGCCTGGGTCCGAGCCGCTTGAGGACGTACCGTCGGCCGTCCTCGGCGGTGACCGGCCAGAGCTCGCGGCCGGGAAGCGCTGGGTCGATGTCGGAGTGGTCGCCGAGCAGGGTGGACCAGGCGCGGAGGGGCGATGAGAGGTGCAGAGTTGTGTCCATAGCAGGGTCCTCGATTGCTGGGGGGCGGAGGACCAATGCCCCGCACTGTTGCACGCCCCATAACGAGCTGTTACGGTCGTAACCCAGATCACAAACTAGGTGCATTGGTCGCCGAATGGATCTCGGCAAGATTGACGGTTGCCGCTGTGGCAAATTGGGCCTTTCGCCGAAGGGAAGGCTCAACGGCACATGAGACAGTTGCAACAAGTTGCCGAAGGTCACTGAGTCTTACGTCAATTCGTCGATCAATCCAGTCAAGGAGTGACCGAACAGTGACGCCGACAAGCGAAAAAGCTCGACTCTACCTTGGATACGACGCCAGCTGTATGCAGTGTTCAACAGTTGCTGCACGCATTGAAAGCTTGGTAGGGAATCGGCTAACTCTACTTCCACTGACTTCCCCACTGATGGATTCGTGGAGACGGAAGACGCTCGGTGACGAGGCCCCATGGGCCCCCACACTCGTTCGGGTTAACGGTTCCAAGGGGCGCGCTTATGTTGGTTGGCAAATGGGTCCCCAGCTCGCAGCAGCGCTTGGTGTCAAGCGATCACTGGCGGTGCTGAGTGCGCTCGGGGGTGAGCAACTCGAAAAGAAGAGGCCGCAAGCGGATATTCCCCCACGTCTTTTCAACGCGAAGAACTCGTTTAGTAGGAAGATTTTCTTGCGTAGCAGCGCGGTTCTGGCCGGGATGGCGATCGTGGCCGGCATTTCCAGGCCCGCCGTAGCTTCTCCTGAAGCACAAGGACGCAATGTTGCCGTAAAGCGCACAAACAAGCTTTCAGAGGCGGACACGTTCGAGGAGCTAAAAATCCACTTCGATAGCGCAGATGTCTCGAATGTGGTTTCGAGCGCTTCGCTGGGAACTGCCGCCAAGGGCGCAAAGACATTGGGAGCAATTCCGAGTGAAGCTTTCACGATTGCGACCGAAACTACTGGAACCAAAGCCCCGGATGGCGACGTGTCGGAAGTGCAAGCATCTCGAACAGAGTACTCGGATGGGACAATCGAGTCGTCGATCGCGGTGTACAACCATCAGAGCAGCACAATGGTGGTATCTCGCAGAATGGACAAACCGCTCAATGGGGTTAGTTCTATTGTTCACCGCCTTAACGTATCCCAGGATCGACTCACCTCGGTCGCCCACAGCGTCAATGGAACAATTCCACACAGTGTTGATGCAGAAGACATTTCCACCTTGGATAGTGACCCATGTAGTGGTTGTGCCGGCGCCCCGGGGGATACCTCGCGAAAGCGTCTTCAGGACGTCTGCAACTGGGAATTAACGGTAAGCTGCGCAAGGGACGCGGGAATATGTCTCGGATGTATTCCCACCGTCGTGGGTAGTGCGGCTGCAGTTGTCCTTTGTATTGGGGTTCAGTGCGGCTGGTCCGCTCTAGAGTCTTGCTGCTCATCGATGGACGCGGCCTGCGTGGGATGTGGCGGTCAGACTTGATCACCTCCGGTCTCACCCGAACTCTCAGGATCGGATGGATCCGCGAGGCGGACTTTTATACGGAACAGAAGGTGATCCCTCAGATGTCCAGAATAATTCTCCTAGGAGTGGTCGCCGGTGTCGCAATGGTGGCGTCATTGCACGCATTCATTACCGAAGGAGTCGGCGTCTCCGGAGTAAGCGCTGGACTATTGGCCGCCGTGTTAATCTACGAAGCTGTGCGAGTTTCGAAGAATCGGGCTCAAAGAGGACAACGCTAGTTGCACTTTTCTGTACCGAGCGTCCTAAGGGGTGCACATTAGAATGCTCCCACAGGTGATAACTGAACTTGATTCCCCAGGTGCAGTTTCATCGGCTCTAAATGACGCAATGTCGAGGGATGATTCTGTAGTTGTTACGGATGAGTATGTCGCTGAAAGTGCAATGCTGGGAGGTCTTCCTCGCCTAGTGGCGCGACGTTCATCTCGCGCGTCTTTGATCGTTCTACCGGAGGCCGGTAGAGGCACCCTGGATTGGGCGCTTGATATCGTGCGAGCACTGCGGTCTACGCAGGCGAAAACGTGTACTGCGATTGGCGGAGGCTCTGTTCTGGACTCGGCTAAGACTGCCGTCGCTTCGTTGGAGCAGCCATGGCTACTAGACCCCGCGATATGGCAATCCAGTTCGGGGCGTTTGCCTATGGTTCGCGAGCGGAAGCGAGGCAAAGCCGGGTTAACTCTCGTGGCGGTACCTACCCTCCCAGGGTCCGCCGCACAAGTAGCTCCAAGGGCAACTCTCGCTCACATCCAGGGCCAATCCCAGAAGATGGCTTTCGGATCCGGGCTTATCCCAGACTTTGCCGTAGTGGACTCAGAGTTGTGGTCTGATGTAGAACGTTCTTACGTTCTCGTCGGATTGTCTGAGATGCTCTTTCGTACTTTAGGTCCGTACCTAGTAACGAAAATCTACTCTTCGGATCAAGAGGTCGATACATTGCGTATAGCGCATCGTATTGTCGACATCGGAGTGCAAATCCTGCGTTCTCAAACGAGTATTGACGCGCCGTTGCGCGCCAATATTGACAGGCTAAGCATGGAGAGTGCTCGTCCGGAAAGGGTTCTTGGATGGAGCCCCGGAATTCATCCCTGGTGGTGTGTCCAGAATTCCCTAGCGGCAGCAACCGCGATGCCCAAGAGGTCACTGACTCCCCGGGGCTTCCTTGCCGTCCTCGACGGTGTGCCGCCAGCTTCGTGTGCACGTCTCACCGCCTCTCAGGAGAAGATTCCCGACAGAAATCAAGGCCGCTCGTTGATTGATGACGCGCGCTACTTCTTGGGTGAGGTGAGTCGTTCCGTCGGTGATGTTGCGACCACCGTTGATGCTTGCATAGTGGATAGGGTGATTGTCGAAAGCCTTGAATTGTGGGGGCCGAGCATGAAGGCTGCGGGTTGGGGCGACCAAGAGGCAATTGGAGAATTTGTAAGGGCTGCTTTATGGCGACGCTGACTTGAGCCTGCACGTGCTACCTAGCATCACTTGCGGTTGTTCGTATGAAGCTTGCGAGATTGTGCAGATAATATTCCCCGCGTCGACACGGGCGTGATTCGTCGAGTTGGATGCTTAGTGGAACTTTTGGTGGGTGTCGATGTGTCAGCAGGCGGTGAAGGTCCACGATAGTGCTCGAGCTCATGGTCTAATGGGATTCTGCCCAAGGGCATGGGAGAGTCAAGTAGGGTGCGTTCGTAGCTAATGTGGATTTCGCCTGGAAGTAGTTTTATGCTCTAAAGTCGGCGCCCTGTGGGTAGCGATCTTGAGATTTGCCTCCGGGTCCGGGTCACGCAATCTGCGCCTATCGTCGGTGGGCCCGGAAGCCGTAGGGGAGTGCGTTGGCGGGGCCATTGCGGTCTGGGGGTGGCATCGTAGTTACTACATCTAGGGCGGCGAGAACGGCGGCGTCCGCAGGGACGCCGGCGCGCTCCAGGGCGAGGAGCACCGCGCCGCCCAGCGGATCGAGCCGCGGGGCCACCAGCTCCGTGCGACGCGGCTCCCCGCCGTCGAGCGCCTGCGCGAGCCGGCTGTGGAACCTCGGGTCGCTCGCCAGCGATCCCGTGCACGCCACGGGCACCGGATCGGCGGCGACGGACGGGGCGAGCAGGCGCACGCCCCGGGCGGTGAGCTCGGCCAGGTGTCGCAGAGAGGCATCCGCCAGAGGAGACTGCTCGGCCAGGGCGGTGACCTGCGGCGCGAGAGCGCCGTAGCTCCGTTTCGCGTCATTGTGATCAGCCGTGGACAGCTCAAGCACTGCATTCCGCAGTCCGTCGACGTCCTCGGCGTCGAAGTGCGCCAGGACGGTTGTGTGCAGAGGGTCCGCGACGCTGCTCTCGCCGAGGAGGATCCGCTCGACCACGTCGCGTGCGAGGTGACGAGCCGCGCCCGCATAGTGCCCGAACTGCCCGCTCTCGAGATCCGCGCCCTGCTCGTCGATCGCAAGGATCATCGATCCCGTCCCTGCCACCACGACCACGCCCGCCCGGCCCGACAGGGCGCCGCGGTGCGCGATCACCGCGTCGTTGAGGACGGCCCTCGTGCAGGTCAGGCCGTCGAGCTCGACGGAGCGCTCCACGGCGGCGTTCTGTCGGAGGCCCTGCGGGGAGCTGGTCCGTTCGAAGCCCGCCATCCCCGCCACCAGGGCCGCAGCGCCCGAGGCATCCAGGCCCGCCTCCGACAGCGCGCGGGCGAGGGTGCTGCGGACGTTCTCCTCCGCGTCATCGTTGTGCATGGGGGCCGCCCCGCCCCCACGGGCGATCGAGAGGCGCGTCCCGTCGAGGCCGACGCATGCCACGCGGGTGTGGGTGCCCCCGCCGTCGATGCCGATCACGAACTCGCCCTGCGCCCTCGCCTGGTCCATGCGGGCGAACCTAGCACCGCGCCCCGCCCGACGACGCCGACTGCTACCCTTCCTGAGTCGTTTCATGGCGAGGGGAGCGCGGCCGATGACCGACACGTCTCTGCGACCGACCGGGCTGCTGCTGGACCTCCAGGAGCAGGCTGTGGGTGTGCGCGGGGACGCGGTGCGCTTCTCGTGGATCGTGCCGATGCTGGGCGATGCGAGGCAGCGCAGCCACCGGATCCAGATCGCGGAGGACCCCGACTGCACGCAGATCCTCTGGGACCCGGGCACGGCCCGGACCGTGGACTCCACCGGCGTGCTCCACGAGGGCCTGGCGCTGCGGGCCTCGACCCCGTACTGGTGGCGGGTGCGCGTCACGACCTCCCAGGAGAGCGACTGGTCGCATCCCGCTCCCTTCCTCACCGCTCCGGGCACCTGGCCGGCCGCCCCGATCTGGGCCGACGGCGAATCGGACTGGGCGCTGCTGCGCACCGAGATCGACCTCCCCGCCGTGCCGGTCAGGGAGGCCGTGATCGAGCTCGTCGGCCTCTCCCCGGAGGGCGGGCCCGGCGGGGCGGACGGACCGCGCGGCGGACGTCAGCACGTCGTGAAGCTCTGGGTCAACGGTGCCGCGACCGGGTACGGCAGCGTGCGCAGTGCCGACGACCACCCCGCCCTGCACACCTTTCGCGTCACCGACCGCCTGACCCCGGGGGCGAATGCCCTCGCGGTGCTGGCCTGGGCGCAGGAGGGCAGGCAGGTCGCCGCCCGCCTGCTCGTGCTCCTCGAGGACGGCGCCCGGATCGAGCACCTCAGCGGCCCCGACACCTGGCGCGCCCGTCCCGGCGACCGTCTGCTGCCCGGCACCCGGAGCATCGGGGGCGGCTGGTACCACGCCCCCGCCGAGGACTGGGACTTCCGCGAGGAACCGGTCGGCTGGACCCGCCCCGGCTTCGACGACTCCGCCTGGGCGCCGGCCACGGCCGCTCCCGCCTTGCCCGCGACGCCCGTGCCGGCCCCCGTCTCCCTGCGACCCGTCGACGGGCCCGTCGCCACCCTCGACTCCGTCGGCCCCGGGGCGTGGCGGCTGGACCTGGACCGGGAGATCGTCGGCGGCCTCAGGCTGCGCTGCCGTGCCGAGGAAGGGACCCGGCTCGCCGTGCACCTGGGCGAGCAGCGCGACGCCGACGGCGCCGTGATCTCCACGATGCCGACGGGGAACGTGTACGAGGAGACCTGGACGCTGCGCGAGGGGCAGCAGGAGGTCGAGCACTGGGGCTACCGCGCCTTCCGCCACGCGGATCTGCGCGTGCTCTCCGGTCGACTGGAGGACCCGCAGGTCACGACGGTGACGCTGACCAGCGGGACCGCCCACACCGGCCGCTTCTCCTCCTCCGATGCGGACCTCGACCGGGTGCACGAGCTGTGCCGCTACTCCATCGAGGCCACCACTCTCGACCTCTACCTCGACACCCCGGCCCGGGAGCGCGGCCCCTACGAGGGCGACGCCTACGTCAACCAGCGCTCCCAGCTCGCCTGCGAGCGCAGCTTCGCCCTGGCCCGCACCACCACCCGCTATCTCGTCCGGCGCCCCACCTGGCCCGCCGAGTACCACCTCATGCCCGTGCTGCTCGCCTGGGAGGAGTACCTCGCCACCGGCGACGACGCCCTGCTGCGTTCCGATCTGGACCTCTGGCGCCGCGCCACCTACGACCGTGACCTCCGCGCCGACGGCCTGGTGCACCGGGACGTGCTGCCCGCGAGCAGCTGGGACGCCGTGCTCGTGGACTGGCCCGTCAGCTGTCGCGACGACGTCGAGATCACCCCGGCGAACACGGTGCTGAACGCCTTCCAGGCCGCCGCCCACGACGCCCTCGCCCGCATCTGCACCGTGCTGGGACGCGCCCGCGAGGCCGAGCATCATGCGGCGCTCGCCGCCCTGACCCGCGAGGGGATCGAGAACCATCTGGTGCGGGAGGACGGCACCTACCGCGACGGGCTCGACACCGACCACGCCGCGCAGCACTCGAGTGCGATCCCCGCCGCCCTCGGCCTCGCCCCGGCCCGCCGGCACCGGGAGCTGGGGGAGGCACTCGCCGCAGGCGGGATGCGGATGAGCGTGTACGGGGCGCAGTTCCTGCTGGACGCCCTGTTCACCCTGGGCCGGGCCGAGGGGGCGCACGCCCTGATGACCGCGCGCGGACAGCGCAGCTGGCTGCACATGATCGACGACCTCGCCGCCACGATCGTCCCCGAGGCCTGGGACCCCTCCCTCAAGCCGAACATGACTTGGTCCCACGCCTGGGGCACCGCCCCCGTGAACGTCATCGCCCGCTGGGTGCTCGGGGTGCAGGTGGTGGAGCCCGGCGCGGCCCGACTCGAGATCGCACCGCAGCCCGGTCCGCTGCGCTGGATGGAGGGCACGGTCCCCACGATCCGCGGGGACGTCCACGTGCGCTGCGACCGCGAGGCGGGAGAGCTCGAGGTGAGGATCCCTGCGAATGCCACCGCGCTCGTGCGGTGGGAGGGTGTGGAGAAGGAGGTCGGCCCCGGGACGACCGTGCTGTGGTCAGCCTGAGTCAACTGCTCGCGCTGTCGTAGCGCCGCAGCGCGAGCCGCCAGTGGACGGCGGTGAGGATGCCTCCGGCCAGGACCACCGCGGCCGCGCCGAGGAGCGGTCCGGTCGGTGCATCGCCCAGCAGCAGCTGGGCCGGGAGGGTCGCGAGCAGCAGGGCCGGAACGAGCGTCGTGAATCCCCGCAGCGGCAGCCGCCGGAACGCCGCTCGCGGGTACTGGCCGGCCTCCCGCAGCCCGCCCACGACGTCCTGGACCGGCGCGGCCGACGCCCACCAGAAGGACAGGAAGCTCACGTTCACCCAGAACAGGGCCCAGGCGCCGACGCCGAGCACCATCATCGCCAGGCAGCCGGCGACTCCGAGAGGGCTCGGCACCTCGTCGGCCGACACCAGCGCCCCGACCACCAGAGCAACGCCCACCAGCACCCGCGTCGCCTCCGCCGGTCGCACCCAGCGCAGCGTGAGCGCCATCAGCGCCGGGATCGGACGGATCAGCAGCAGGTCGAGCTCCCCGGTGCGCACCGCGGAGTCCAGACGCAGGAGGTTCGGACCGACCACCGTGTCCAGCAGGGCGGTGGACAGTGTGAACAGCCCGACCACGAGCACCGCGGCGGACTCGTCCCAGCCGTTCTCGGCCGTGCGCGCCGTCTGTGCGAGCACCAGGGCGGGGACCAGCGAGATCCCCACATCGACCAGCGCACCGACCGCGGTAAGCACCGTCTGCATGCGGAACTGCAGGTCGCGAGCGATCGCCTGACGCCAGCAGGCCAGCCACCAGCGGAGCACCCGGCGGATCATGCCCCGGCCGCCTCGTAGCGACGCACGCCCCGGGACCAGACCAGGGCGAGCAGACCCAGCGAGGCGCCGGTCCAGCCCAGCAGGGCGAGCCAGTCCGCTGCCCCCGCGGTCGCGGTGCCGGTCAGGACCTCGAGAGGGAACGCGAGGGTGAAGCGGAAGGGCTGGAAGCGCACCGCGCCCTGCACGCCCGACGGGAGGAGCATCAGCGGGACCACCGCCCCCGAGAGCAGCCGCTGGGCGAGGCCCACGATGCCCTGGACGCCGTCGACGTCCTCGAACCAGAACGCGAGGCAGCCGATGAGCACGTCGAGCACGAAGGCGAGGACCGCCGCACAGACCAGCGCCCCCAGAGCGGCCGCCCAGACCGCCGGCGCCGACGGAAGCCGCACCTGGTCGTGCACCACCAGCGCGAGCACGGCCACCATCGGCAGCAGCACCACGAGCTTCACCGCCTTCTCCGCCGCATTGTTCGCGGCCAGGGGAAGCAGCGCCGGGCACGGCCGCACCAGCCAGATCGAGAGCCCGCCCGTGCGGATGTCCTCGGCGAGGAAGGAGGCGGTCCAGCTAGAGGTGACCATGGAGACCACCGCGACCAGGACGAACCAGGTCACGAGCTGGTCGACGGGCACCGGCGGGGTGGCGCCGCGGGCGACCGCCCCGGTCCACACCAGCAGCGAGACGATCGGCGGGGTCACCGCTCCCAGCTGCAGCAGCACCACCCAGGCCCGGTTCGTGAGCGTCACGGTGAGGTCGCGGCCGACGAGCGCGGCGGCGGTGGGCATCAGCGTGCTCATCGACGCCCCCTCGCAGTCGCGTAGGCGCGGGCCATCACCGTGTCCAGATCGACCTCCTGGACGCTGAGGTCCCGGACGCCCCCGAGCGCGAGCACTGCGGCGGTGGCCGCCTCGAGCTCGTCCTCCGAGGCCTCGACCAGCACGGTGCTCTCGTCGCGGAGCGTGGCACCCGCCGGGAGATCCTCTGGCCGGGGCGGACGGGCGAGCACGGCCCGGATCAGGCGGCGCGGGGCGAGGCGGGCGCGCAGGCCGGCGATGTCGCCGTCGAAGCTCAGATGACCGTCCGAGACCAGCAGGACGCGGTGGCACAGCGCCTCCACGTCGTCCATGTCGTGGCTGGTCAGCACCACGGTGGTCCCGAGCTCGGCATTGGTGCGGGCGAGCATCTCGCGCAGCGCCTGCTTCGCGGTGACGTCGAGGCCGATCGTCGGCTCGTCGGCGAAGAGCAGCTGCGGCGAGTGCAGCAGGGACAGCGCGAGCTCGCAGCGCATGCGCTCGCCGAGGCTGAGGCGGCGCACGGGCACGTCGATCACCTCGGAGAGGTCGAGGACCTCGGTGAGCTCGGCGACGCGGCGCCGGTAGGTCGGGCCGTCCAGGGAGTACATGGCCTTGTGGACGAGCATCGAGTCGATCGTGGGGACGTCCCACCAGAGCATCGACTTCTGGCCGAACACCACGGCGATCGACTGCAGGAACGCGGCCCGTCGTCGTGAGGGCTCGTGCCCGAGCACGCTCACCTCCCCGGAGGTGGGGCGGATCAGGCCGCAGCAGAGCTTGACCAGCGTGGTCTTGCCGGCGCCGTTGGGGCCCAGCAGGCCCACGAACTCTCCCGGCGCGACTTCGAGGTCGAGCGGTGCCAGCGCCACCTTCTCCTCGGTGCGGCGTCGGGCGAAGGCGCGCAGCGCTCCGCGGATCCCGGGATCCTGGTGATGACGACGATAGGACTTCGACAGCGAGGAGGCCCGGATGACGGGCGGGGTCGAGGAGGGGCGGTGTGCGTCAGACATGAGGCGCCTTTGATCTCTGAGCGCGCGGCAATGCCGCGATGACCGGGAGAAATGCCAGCGTTGCCGCTGGCCGGCGCATCATCCGGCCCCCCGCACGTCTCCGTGGGCGGGGGGTGGGACTGGGCGGACCTAGCGGCCCGCGTTACTTCGCGTCATGAGATGCACGAGGCCGATGCTACGTCCGAGGACGCTCCTCGTCCACGGTGCTGCCCGGCAGGGCGGCCCGCGAGGATCCGGTGGTGCCGGGGTCGAGCGCGGCACGGTCGGAGGCGCCGCTCAGCTGCCACTGGACCGCTCGGGCCACCTCGTCCACCGGTCGCGGGGGCAGATAGGCGTCGGCGCCGGCCTCCAGCATCCGGGTCACTGGCCCTGCATAGTGCACGCCGAGCTCCTCGTCCTCGATCTCGGCGACCAGGACGCGCGCCGAGGGGAACTGCGCGCGCAGCGCCCCGAGCAGCTGCGGGCTGATGGGCGGGACCAGCAGCACATCGGCCGACGACGGCGCCTCGTGCAGATCCAGCACCAGGAACCCCTCGCCGAACTGCTCCGCGAGCCGCTCACGAGCGGTGCGGGAGAGCTCCATCGCGGTCGCGACCACGGCGACGTCCTCCCGGACGGGCCGCTCCTCGCGTGCTCCCGTCGGAGCGGCGAGGAGCTGACCCTCCAGCACCGCGGGGCGTACCGAGAGCGTGCCGAGCAGCTCGTCCCCGCGCACCAGCGCGACGTCCTCACCGGCCAGCGCCCGCTCGAGCGCATCGGCCACGGCGCGCGGCAGCTGCTGCAGGTCCAGACTGCGGGGTGCTCGATGGCGCATCGGCCCTCCTCGGCGGTGCGAGCGTCCACTGTGACCCGTCGGCCGGCCACGGGGGTAGCCCGGCCGAGGCTTCTTCACCGGCTCTGCACCGTCGACCCCGCCGTTCCTACAGTGGCCCCATGGCGAAGAACGACTCGACCTTGCCCCTGACCTGGAACGCGCTGCTCGACTCCCTCGACCTCCTCGCTCGGTCGACCGCTGAGGCCGCCCGCGCCGGCGCCGTCCCGAGCGCGCGCGTCGCCACCGTCGAGGATCACCTGGCCGACACTGCCGCCTTCTGCGCGGCCTACGGCGTGGAGGAGTCGCTCACCGCGAACTGCGTCATCGTCAAGGGCCGCGGCGGCGGGCAGGACATCCATGCCGCCGTGCTCGTGCTCGCGAGCGACCGGGCGGACGTCAACCGCGCGGTGAAGCAGCACCTCGGTGCGAGCAGGCTCTCCTTCGCCCGCCACGAGGACACCGAGGAGCTGACCGGCATGACCAGCGGCGGCGTCACCCCCGTCGGCCTCCCGGACGGATGGCCCGTGCTCATCGACCCGGCGGTCGCCGCTCTCGACGAGGTGCTGATCGGCGGGGGAGTGCGCACTGCAAAGATCATCGCCCCCGGGCGCGAGCTGGCTGAGCTGCCTGGCGCCGAGGTGGTGCCGGTGGCGCAGTGAGTAGCGCGCTCGGATGAGGGCAGGCCCGGTCAGAGTCCCAGCAGAGCCCGGCACTGCAGGACCAGCTCGGTGTTCGAGGCCGCGTCGGTGCCGTCGGGCAGCGTGAGGGTGTCCTCGAGGCCGATCCGCGTGTCCAGGCCGAGTTCGCGGGCCAGCAGCACGCCGGGCCAGGCTGAGCGCTCCTCGCCGTGCAGCAGCACGGGGAGGCCGTGGCCCGAACCGTCGATGACCGTGAGGATCTCCTCCGCGAGTTCGCGAACCTGCTCTGCGGGGAGGTCCGGGAGCTCGATGAGCACGCGGTGACAGGCGGCGGCGTGCGGAGAGCGCACCCAGGCCTGTGCGGCCTCGACTCCCCACAGACCGGCCTCTATCCCCACCTCACGCTCGATCAGGAGCGCCGCGAGGTCCTCGGCGCCCTCCTCGTGCCAGTTCAGTGACGCGAGATCGGGCAGCTCGCGCCAGCGGCGAACCTGCGAGAGACGCTCCTGTGCACCGCCCGTCGCCCAGGCCCCGGTGGTCACCCCGAGGGGGACCTGCGGACAGATGCTCCAGAACGCGCGCAGCCAGCGGCTGAGATCCTCCGCGCGGAGGGAGTCGCGGCCCCCGGCGTCCTTGGGGTGGAGGTGGACCTCGGCGGTTCCGGCCGCGACCGCAGCGGCGGAGTCGGCCGCGAGTGTCTCGGGGTCGGAGGAAAGAGCCGGATGCGCGTCCGTGGCACGATCACCGTTCGGGCAGAGCGTCAGCAGCATGATTCGAGCCTATGGCGCAGGGGCGACGGGTCAACACGAGCTCTGCACCGCGGGGCCCCTACCCTGTCCGGATGGACGCTGCGCGGAATGACCTGATCGCGATCCCCGGCCCCCGCGTGCCGGAGGTGACCGAGCGCCATGCCCCGGGGTCGACCGTCGCCCTGCGCAGCATCCGCGCGTTCCCCGACTGTCCGCCCGCGGTGAGCTTCGCCGTCGCGGGCACTGTCCTGCAGGACGACGACGAGCTGTCGGTCGTGATGACCGTCCCGGGGTCGGGACGCGCCTCCCGCGCCGGTCGCCGGACCGGACCCCGTGGCCGCAACGCCGCGACCTCCGGATGGGACGGGACCTACGACGTCCTGGAATGGGAGGGGACGACCGTCGTGCGAGTGCATCCGCGCGGAGCGTCCTGGTCGCTCTGGCGCTGGCACGACGGGACGAGCTGGGGCGGCGACTGGTACGCGAACCTCGAGTCCCCGTGGCGTCGCACCGCGGTCGGCTTCGACACCCAGGACTGGGCCCTCGACGTCGTCGCGACGGGGACCCCCGGCTCGCCGGACTGCGCGGTGCGGTTCAAGGACGAGGACGAGCTCGAGTGGTACGTCCAGGAGGGCGTGTTCACCCCGGACCAGGCGACGGAGTTCCGCCGCGTGGGAGACGAGGTGGCGGACCTCCTGCGTCGGGGTGAGGGAGTGGCCGGGGCGGATTGGTCGCGCTGGCTCCCGCCCCGGGACGCGGCCGCCCTTCCCCTGCCCGAGGGGTGGCAGGACCTCGACGGCACGGAGCGCCCGTCGGCCGGGGGCTCGGCGCCCTGCAGATTGGGCGGCACGCCTCGAGGTGCTCCCGACGCTCTGGCGGCCCTGGAGCAGGAGGCCTACCGTGACGGCACCGACCAGGAGGCCGCGATGACCCACCCCGAGCTGCTCCACACCGCGATCGACGCCC
>CAZHSL010000035.1:0-14149 GCA_964535185.1 uncultured Corynebacterium sp. | reverse complement strand
CGTCGTCGGAGAGGGCGGGGGAGGAGCTCATCCCCCGAGTATCCCGCGCGGCACGGGGTCAGCGGCGCGACCAGCCCGGGGTGGACGGTCCGACGGTCGGCCGCCATCCGGTCTCTGACATGAACCGCAGCGAGGAGACCCGCAGCGAGCGCCGCTGCACGTCCAGCCGAGTGCCGACGATCGCCTGCGTGATCTCCGGGTAGAACTTCGCGGGCTGCTCGGTGCCGGCCTCCATGGCCAGATCCTTCGCCCAGCGCTTCTTGAGGATCGGTTCGCCGCCGACGTTGTAGAAACCGCTGCTGGCCCGCAGCGCCGCCACGAAGGCGCGTCCCGCGTCCGAGTGGTGCAGGAGGGTGATGTAGTGGTCGGGCTTGCCCAGCAGGATCGGGTCCCCCTTGCGGGTGGCCCTGAGCGCGTGGGTGGTGTGCTGGTCGCGGCCGAAGAGCTGGCCCAGGCGCAGGATCACCGCGCTGCGGCCCGAGGTGGCGAAGTCGACCGCCGCCCGCATCTCCTTCACCCGGGGCCGGTACGCCTGGTTGCGCACGCTCAGCGGGAGGTCCTCGCTGATCCACTCGGTGCCGTTGTCCGGGTAGAGGTAGATCGTGGACTCCTGGATCAGCCGCCGCACCCCGGCCTCGGCCGCGGCCTTCGCGATCGCGACGGACGCCTCGAGGTGGAGCCGGTCGTCCTCGCGCCAGGCCAGCGGGCGCAGGCCCGACATCCCGACCGGGACGTGGGCGAGGGCGTTGACCGCGACGTCGTGGCCGCGGAACGCCCGGGTGAGGTCGCTCGGGTCGAACACGTCGGCGACGATCGCGCTGCCCCCGCGGCCCTCGATGATCGGCACCCCGGAGTCGCGGCGGGTGATGCCGGTGACCTCGTGCCCTGCGGCGACCAGCGCCTCCACGGCTTCCTGCCCGAGCACGCCTGTGGCACCGGTGACCGCGATCCTCACTCCGACCTCCTCCGACGAGCGGCCTGATCGGGCCCTCGCGCACAGACGTTCCTGGGAGGTTCGAGTCTAGAGGACGGCAGCAGGTCCCCGTGCCGGCGGACGTCCCGTGGAACGGCGTCGTCGCCCGACGACGACGAAGGCCCCGTCCATCTGGACGGGGCCTTCACACCGGGTGCGCCATCAGGGATTCGAACCCCGGACCCGCTGATTAAGAGTCAGCTGCTCTAACCAACTGAGCTAATGGCGCGAACAGGAAAGAACTTTACCCCCAAGTGCCCCGAGCGCCAACTCGAGATCCCTCGCTGTGATCGAGCGAACAGGATGCGCTCCAGCTGGGTCGTGTCAGCGGAAGCGCTGCACCGCGACCGAGTTCGCCTCGGCCATGTCGCGGATCTCGGCGTGCTCGGTCTGCGCGAGCACCTCGTCGAGCGGCCCGCGGGCGAGGATCCGGCCCTCGCCGAGGAACGCGACCTCGGGGCACAGCCGCTGCAGCAGCTCGATGTCGTGGGAGGCGATCAGGGTGCCGATGCCCAGGCGGCGGATCGTCTCGGCGAGGGTGGCGCCGATGCGGCTGCGGGTGACGGGGTCGACGGCGGTCATGGGCTCGTCGAGCACCAGGATCTCCGGACGGGTCGCGAGCGCGGTCGCGAGGGCGACCCGCTGGGTCTCGCCCCCGGAGAGCGTGCGCATCGTCCGCGGGAGGTGATGGCCCTCGAGCCCCACGGACTCGAGCATCTCCTCGGGGGAGACGGCGTGCGTGCGCCCTCCCTTGCGCGCCTCCTTCGCCGCCAGCTCCAGGCGCGAGCGGACAGTCTCCCGAGCGTCGGAGATCGTCATCGCGTACTGCGAGACGAAGCGCACCGCCGCCCGGAAGCGGCGCCGCTCCTTGCCGCGCAGCTTCGCCACGTCCCGGCCGTCCCAGGTGACCCGACCGGAGCTGGGCCGGTGCTCCCCGCTGAGGGTGGACAGCAGGGTCGTCTTGCCCGCTCCGGAGGCGCCGAGAAGCCCCAGCGGCGGGTCCCCGGCGCGCACGGTGAGGTCGATGCCGCGGAGCACCTCCTCACCGGGGTGACCGGCGTGCAGGGAGGTGATGGTGAGGCTGGAGGATGCAGGCATCGGGGTCTTTCTCGCGGCGGATGGTCCGGACGCACTCTAGCCAGTGAGGCTGTGCCGGCACTGCGAGCGGCAGGACGGGCCGGTGCGGTCACCGGGCGTCCTGCCGCTGCGGCCCCCGCCGGTCAGCTCTCGTCGGCGGCCAGGAACGAGCGGGCCAGGCGCGAGAGCTCCTCGAGCGGCGCGTCGTCGTGCTGGCCGCCCTGCATGGTGCGCACGGTCTGCTCCCGCACCGCGAGGTTCAGCACCAGTCCGAACATCGCCCGGCTCGCGAAGGCCGGGTCGAGCCTGGGGCGCAGCATCCCCTGCCCCTCCAGGTTGCGGAAGCACTGCTCGAGCACGTGCTCGTGGACGCGCCGCAGACGCGCCATCCGGAACCGGCCGGGATGGTCGCCGCTGACGGACTCCGCCCCGAGCGTGGTGAGCAGCTGGACGGGCAGCGAGGCGGGATGCCAGTGGGTCGCCAGCGACCGGATCATCGTCTCCGGGTCCGGGCTGAGCGCCTCCACCTGGTCCAGCACGGCCTGCGCGTGCGATTCGAGCAGGTCGATGACCCCGTCGAGCAGCGCGTCCTTCGAGGCGAAATGGTGCATCAGCCCCGGGTGCGAGATGCCGATGTGCCGGCTGATGTCGCGCAGGCTCGCGCCGTAGTAGCCGTGCTCGGCGAACATCCGGGCGGAGCCCTCGAGGATCTCGTCGCGTCGGGTGCGGGGTCGGGCGGGGGGCGCCACGACGGGCGCCGGCGGAGCCTCGACGGCGGTGCCGGCGAGAGCGCCCTGCGCACCGCGCTCCAGGGTGAGCGGCGCCCCGCCGCCAGGGCCTGCGGCAGTTGCGGAGCTCGTACCGGCCCAGTCCCTCGGCACGGTGGGCATCGTGCGCCGGCACACCGGCAGCGGGTCCGGGAGGCGGTAGGCAACCGGCGGGAACTCGCCGCCCGGCTGCGGATCCACCTGGTGCCGCAGCGGCATCAGGCCGTCGAGGTCGATGTGTCCCGCGTTCAGGAGGTCCAGGGTGATGCGGGGAGCGGGGACCAGGCCCCGTGCCTGCGCGATCAGCGGCAGCAGGGACGTGTGGGTGTCGGAGGTCAGGCAGCCGGAGACGGCGAGGGTGACCTCTTCGAGGTCGAGATCGACATGGACTGTGACCGCGAGGGTGTGCGGCATGAGCGGAGGTCCTTTTCGTGCACAGCGACGATGCAGGCCTCCTGCTAGACCTCGTCCGAGCCTATATCGCGCGCGCCCGGGCCACCATCAGGTCTCGAAGAACGACGTCACCGGGCCGGAGCCGACGGAGGCCACCAGCTCGGCCGCGAGCTCCCGCAGCTTCAGGTTGCGGTGGTTGGACGCGCTTTTCAGCAGTGCGACGGCCTCGTCCTGGCTGCACCGGTTCTGTCCCATGATGATCCCTACCGCCAGGTCGATCACGGTCCGATGCTCCATCGCGGCGCGCAGGTCGCGATGCGACTCCCGGTCGCGGGCCATCCGGATGGCCAGCCGCAGCGCGTTCGAGGCCTGCTCGACCTCGAGGACGATCGAGTCGACGGTCGTGGCATCGAAGTCGTGCGGGGTCGCGGAATACACGTTCAGCCCCGCCTGGGCGTCCTCGTCGAGGTCGAAGGGCACCCCCAGGACCGCGCGCACCCCCTGGTCCACCGCGGCGGCCGCGTACTCGGGCCACCTGCCGTCCTCGCGCAGGTCCCCGGCGCGGATCACGGTGTTCTCGCGGATCGCGGTCATGCACGGGCCGTCGGAGAAGCGGTTCTGGAGATCGTCCAGCGCTCGGCTCTGAGCGTCCGAGGACACGGCGGTGGCGGCCCGGCGGTCCCGCAGCAGGGTGACCGCGCACCAGCGGTCCGGGCCGCCGAGCGAGAGCTGACCGGCCAGCAGCCGGGTGAAGTCCCGCAGGAAATCGCTGATGTCCTCGCTCTCCAGCAGCAGGAGCTGCATGGTGCTCAGCCCGTCGTCCCGCTCCTGCGTCATCTCCTCGAGCATGCGTCGGCCTCCTCGGCGGGTGTGTGCTCCCGCGTCGCTCCGCGGGAGGGAATCGTTCCGTGCGCCAGGGCGGCTCAGCTGTCGGCGAGGCGCTTCGCGAGCAGCCGCTTCGCCAGCTCACCGCCCTTGGCGCTCTCGTGCTGCGCCTTGCCGAACAGCTGGGCGAGCTCGTCATCGCCCGCGCTCTCGGCGTCGGCGCGGTAGGTCTCCAGGCGGAGCGCATTGGACAGGCACTGCTCGGCGAACCAGATCAGATCGTAGTTCTTGTCCTTGGTGCCGGTGATCGTGCCGCCGTCGTCCGGGTGGCTCATCGTCATCCCGCTCCTCGGTGGTCATGCGATGTCGTCCATGGCGGGTGCCACCACCTCATCACACTCCGGGCCGGCAGCGCCGTCAACAGGGACGACTCCCGGCGCAGGCCTGCTCGCTCGACCGATCGGACGGGCCCTGCGGGGACGTGGGTTCTACAGTGAGCGCAGGCGGCCGAGGGGTCGCCGGGAACGACGCGAGAACAGGGGATGAGACGGATGTCTGTTCTCCGCAGGGCGAGGTCGCTGGCGGCGATGATCGTGCTGGTGCTGGTGATGGCGAGCTGTCAGGGCTCCTTCCCCGCCGATTCCCAGGGCACTCTCGAGCGCGCCACCGGCGGGGAGCTGCGGGTGGGGGTCAGCGAGAACCCTCCGTTCACGCAGGTTGCCCCGGACGGTGCCGTCAGCGGCAGCGAGGTCGAGCTGGTCACCGAGTACGCCGAGACGATCGATGCCGAGATCACGTGGGTGCCGGCGGGGGAGAACGTGCTGGCCGCCGAGATGAAGGCCGGGAACCTCGACGTGGTGATCGGCGGGCTGCCCGCGGACGCCCCCTGGACCTCGGACATCGCCCTCACCCGGCCCTACACGCAGACCACGGGGCCTGACGGGAAGACGATGAAGATCGTCTTCGGGGTCACGCCGGGGGAGAACGCGCTGATGATCGATCTCGAGCGCTTCCTCGCCGAACAGGGAGGCGAGCTGTGAGCCGCACCGACGGAGAGGGCGGGGCCGAGGACACCGGATCCGGCCACGACGCGTTCGGGACGACGCAGCAGCAGGTGCTGCGACGAGCGATCCGGCTCGAGTGGATCACGCTGATCTGGATGGCGGTCACCGTCGGCCTGGTCGCGCTGGTGGCCGGGCAGTCCCAGGCGATGCGCGCCGCCTGGGCGGAGGACATGCTCTCCCTGCTGCCGCCGCTCGCCTTCCTCGTCGCGAGCCGCCGCATCCGCAAGAGCCCGGATCGTCAGCACCCCTACGGCTTCCACCGCTCGATCGGCGTCGCGCACCTCGTCGCCGCGATCGCCCTGCTCACGATGGGCGGCTACCTCGCGATCGACTCCGTCATGGGCCTCGTGACCGTCGAACGGCCGCCGATCGGACTGACCGTCCTGTTCGGGCACGCGATCTGGGCGGGCTGGCTGATGGTCATCGTGATGACGGTGACCAGCATCGGGCCCGTGATCCTGGGCCGGATGAAGCTCGAACAGTCCGAGCAGCTGCACGACAAGGTGCTGTTCGCCGACGCGGACATGAACAAGGCCGACTGGTCCACCGCGGTCGCCACCATCGCCGGAGTGCTGGGTGTGGGCCTGGGCCTGTGGTGGGCGGACGCGGTCGCCGCGCTGGTGGTCTCCCTGTCCATCCTCCGCGACGGGGTGAAGAACCTCCGCGGCTCCATCGGCGGGCTCACCGACGCCGAGGCGCGCACCTACGACGAGAAGGAACCGCATCCCCTGACCCGCGAGGTCGAGGTCGAGTCCGAGAAGGAGCAGTGGGTCGGCGAGGCCCGGGCCCGGGTCCGCGACGAGGGGCACGTCTTCCACGTCGAGGTGTTCGTCGTCCCCGTCGGCGGCGCCGCTCCCACCGTCCAGCAGTTCGCCGAGCTGCGGGACCGGCTCCACGACCTGGATTGGAAGCTCCACGACATCGTCATCGCGCCCGTGCCCGAGATGCCGCCCACCCAGACCTTTCGGTCGACACTGACGACATGAGCCCGGTGCCCCCATAGCGTGGCGGCAGACCACTCAGCGGATCACGAACCGGAAGGCGGGACCATGCGAGCAGTGACCTGGCAGGGACGCGAGAGCGTGAGCGTCGAGACCGTGCCCGACCCGATCCTCCAGCAGCCCACCGACGCGATCATCCGCGTCACCTCCACGGCGATCTGCGGCTCGGACCTGCACCTGTACGAGGTGCTCGGCCCCTTCATGAGCGCCGGCGACATCATCGGCCACGAGCCGATGGGCATCGTCGAGGAGGTCGGCTCCGAGGTGCACGGCGTGCGCCCCGGCGACCGCGTGGTGGTGCCGTTCCTCATCGCCTGCGGCTCCTGCGCGATGTGCGGGCAGGGCCTGCCCTCGCAGTGCGAGACCACGCAGGTCACCGAGCACGGCTCCGGCGCCGCGCTGCTGGGGTACTCGAAGCTCTACGGCCAGGTCCCCGGGGGCCAGGCCGAGTACCTGCGCGTCCCGCACGCCGACTACGGCCTGATCAAGGTCGGCACCGAGCTGCCGGACGACAACTACCTCTTCCTCAGCGACATCCTCCCCACCGCCTGGCAGGCCGTGCGGTACGCCGACGTCCCCGCGCACCGCACCCTCGCCGTGATCGGCCTGGGCCCCGTCGGGCAGCTGAGCGCGCGGATCGGCCGGCACCTCGGAGCGAGGGTCTTCGGGATCGACCCCGTCCCCGAGCGCCGCGCGATGGCCGAGCGCCACGGGATCGAGGTGCTGGATCTCGGCGACGAGGGCGTGGGCCTGATCCGTGAGCACACCCAGGGGCGGGGGCCCGATGCCGTGATCGACGCGGTGGGGATGGAGGCGGAGGGCAGCCCGATGGCCGGGGTCGCCCAGAAGATCGCGGGCACGCTCCCCGACGCCGTCGCCCGCCCGATGATGGAGCACGCCGGCGTGGACCGCCTCGCCGCCCTCCACACCGCGATCGACCTCGTGCGCCGCGGGGGCACCGTCTCCCTGGCCGGGGTCTACGGCGGCGCCGCGAGCCCCATGCCGCTGCTGACCATGTTCGACAAGCAGCTCCAGCTGCGCATGGGGCAGTGCAACGTGCGCGTCTGGACCGATGACCTCCTGCCCCTGGTCGAGGACCCCGCCGATCCCCTCGGTGTCGGCGACCTGGTCACCCACCGGCTGCCGCTGGACGAGGCGCCCGCGGGTTACGACCTCTTCCAGCGCAAGCACGACGGCTGCATCAAGGTGGTCCTGGACCCCACCGCCCCGGCGACGCCCACCGTGCCCTGAACCGCTGACGCCCACCCGAGAACCCGGACCCGACCGCTCATCCCCGAGGAGGGACATCATGGCCGACCAGCTCACCTTCACCGATCCCGTCACCCGTTTCCCCGACATCACGCCCCCGAAGCAGGACCAGCCGGAGCCGGGGCTCGACGCCGAGCTGATCCCCGGCACGGACCGGGGCGAGGACTCCTACCGCGGCACCGGTCGGCTCGAGGGCCGACGCGCTCTGATCACCGGTGCCGACTCCGGCATCGGTGCGGCGGTCGCGATCGCCTTCGCCCGCGAGGGCGCCGACGTCGCGCTGAACCATCTCCCCCAGGAGGAGCGCGACGCCCAGCACGTCGCCGAGGTGATCCGCGCGGAGGGCCGCACCGCCGTGCTGCTGCCCGGCGACCTCGCCGACGCCGACACCTGCCGCCGCGTGGTCGAGGATGCGGTCGAGGGACTCGGCGGGCTCGACGCCCTGGTCAACAACGCCGGCCGCCAGATCGCCGTCGAGAGCCTCGAGGAGATCGAGGACGAGCAGTGGGAGGAGACCTTCGCGGTGAACATCCACGCGATGTTCCGCCTCACGAAGGCGGCCCTGGCGCATCTGCCCGCAGGGTCCACGATCGTCAACACCACGTCGATCCAGGCCTATCAGCCCTCGCCCACGCTCGTGGACTACGCCTCGACCAAGGCCGCCATCAACACCTTCACCAAGGGACTCGCCCAGCAGCTCGCCCCCCGCGGCATCCGGGTCAACGCCGTCGCCCCCGGTCCGATCTGGACCCCGCTGCAGGTCTCCGACGGCCAGCCGAAGGAGGCGCTGCCCGAGTTCGGCAAGAGCACGCCGCTGGGGCGTGCGGGCCAGCCCACCGAGCTGGCCCCGGCGTACGTCTTCCTCACCTCGTCGGAATCCAGCTATGTGCTGGGGGAGACCCTCGCCGTCACGGGAGGGAGCCCCACTCCGTGAGCGACGACGGCACCGCGCTGCTGCTGATCGACCTGCAGGAGGCATTCTTCGAGCACCCGGCGATGGCGGAGGCGCGGGGCCGGGTGCTCGCCGCGGTGCGCCGCCTCGCCGACGGGGCGCGCCGGCACGGGGTGCCGATCTTCCTGATCACGACCGAGCACAGCCGGGACCGCTCCACCTGGACGCTGAGCATGCTCGACGACGGCCAGGGCTACCTCTTCCATGGTGACGCGGGCACCGCGACCGTGGCGGAGCTCGACACGACCGGGATGACCCGCCTGGAGAAGACCCGTGACAGCGCCTGGCTCGGCACCGATCTGCCGCTGAGGCTGCGGAACATGCGCGTCGGGCGGGTGGTGATCGCCGGGGTCTCCACCCACGCCTGCATCGCCGAGACGGCGCGGGACGCCTATGCCCACAACGTGCGCGCCACGGTGGTCACCGATGCCGTGGCGGACGAGCGGGAGGACCACATGGAGACCGTCCTGAGCCTGCTGGTCGGAGACCGCCAGGCGTCGCTGGCGGAGGTCGACGAGGTGCTCTCGCACTGGGACCCCGCCGCGCCCCCGGAGGGGACGGGGGAGTCCGCGCCCGGCTGAGCGCCCAGGGCCGGGGCCCCACCTGCTCAGGGCTGCGGTGTCACCGGGCGCGGGTCGGGGTGCTCCTCCTCGATGAGGAACGCATCGACCTGCATCGCCAGATCCTTCAGCGGGGCATCGTCATGGGAGCGGTGCTGGAGGGGGCGGATGGTCTTCTCGCGCACCGCGAGGTTCAGCACCACGGCCAGCAGGGCGCGGCCGGCGAAGGCGGGCTCCGCGTCCTCACGCAGCAGCCCGTGCGCGGCGAGGCCCTCGAAGCAGCTCTCCAGGACGTGCTCGTGGACCTTCCGCAGTCGCGCCATCCGGTACCGGCCGTGGAGCTCCTCGCTCACCGATTCGGCGTCGAGCGTCGCCAGCAGGCGGATCGGGAGGGAGGCGGGATGCCAGATGTCGGCCAGCCCGCGCAGCAGCGCCCGCCGATCCGTGCTGAGCTCCGGGATCCGGTTCAGGGCGATCTGCGCGTGCTCCTCGAGCCGATCGATCACCCCGTCGAGCAGGGCGTCCTTCGATTCGAAGTGGTGCAGCATCCCGGAGTGGGAGATGCCGATGTGGCCGGAGATGTCCCGCAGGCTGGAGCCGTGGTAGCCGTGCTCGGCGAACATCTCCGCGGCCCCGTCGAGGATCTCCTCGCGACGGCTGTGCGGCGCTGCGGGTGCGACCTCCTCGGCGCGGGCCCGGGAGCCCGCCGGGACGCGGGCGGTGAGCGTGCCCCGTTCGCCGGGCGAAGGGGGAACGGAGCGATGCCCCTGGTCGGACTCGTCCATCGTGTGACTCCTCGGTCATTGCGGCGATCCGGTCAGGGGCTCTGACAGGGGTGCTGCCCAGCTGGGCGACCGGCGGGGCGGTGCCCGCACCGGTCAGCTCCGACTGTACTCCATCGGCCCCGGGACGCCCCGGGCCGTCCTGGCCTGAACAGGCAGGATGCTCAGGAGCGGACGAGACGCGCGATGGCCTCGGAGGCCTCCTTGAGCTTCGCCTCGCCCTCCTCGCCGCCGGCGCGGGCGGCGTCGAGCACGCAGTGCTGGAGGTGGTCGTCCAGCAGCCCCATCGCGACCCCGTCCAGAGCGCTCTTCAGGGCGCTGATCTGGGTGAGGATGTCGATGCAGTACTTCTCCTCGTCCACCATGCGGTGCAGCCCGCGCGCCTGGCCCTCGATCCGCTTGAGCCGCGCGAGGTAGCGGGACTTGTCGGAGATGTAGCCGTGGTGGTGCTCCTCGGGGACGTCCCCGGCGGCCGCGGAGCTGTCGGGGGGTGAGGTGTCGGTGGTGGTCATGGGTCTCCTCCGTGAGGTGCGAGAGCGGGAGCGGACGGGATGCGGTCAGTGCGCGGCGGGGCGCGGGGCGTCGAGAGCGCGGCTGCGGAACGAGCGCAGCCGGAGGCTGTTGCCGACCACGAACACGCTCGAGAAGGCCATGGCCGCCCCTGCGAGCATCGGGTTCAGCAGCCCCAGCGCCGCCAGCGGGATCGCTGCGATGTTGTAGGCGAAGGCCCAGAACAGGTTGCCCTTGATCGTACCGAGGGTCCGGCGCGACAGCCGGATCGCATCGGCCGCGCTGCGCAGGTCCCCGCGCACGAGCGTGAGGTCGGAGGCCTCGATCGCGACGTCCGTGCCGGTGCCCATGGCGAGCCCCAGGTCGGCCTGGGCGAGTGCGGCGGCGTCGTTCACCCCGTCGCCCACCATCGCCACCGCCCTGCCCTCGCCCTGCAGACGGGAGACCACGTCGATCTTGTCCTGGGGGAGCACCTCGGCGATGACCTCGTCGATCCCCACCTCGGCGGCGATCTGCTCGGCGGCGGCCCGGTTGTCGCCGGTGAGCAGGATCGGGGTGAGGCCGAGCCGCTTCAGCTGGGAGATCGCCTCGGCGCTGGTGGGCCTGACGGTGTCGGAGACCACCAGCACGCCGCGTGCCCGCCCGTCCCAGAAGACCACCACGGCGGTCCGACCCTGCGACTCGGCGGCGTCCTTGGCCTCGGCCAGCGGCGCGGGCAGCTCCTGGTCCTCGACCAGGCCGCTGCGGCCGACGAGCACCGTCCGGCCCTCGACGACGCCGCGCACGCCCCGCCCCTCGAGGTTCTCGAAGTGATCCACGGCGGGCAGTGCACCGCTCCTCTCGGCGGCTCCGGCGGCGATGGCCCGGGCGATGGGATGCTCGGACGCCTCCTCGACGGCGCCCGCGAGGCGGAGCAGCTCCTCGGCGTCCACGCCGTCGGCGACGATCGTCTCGGCCAGCGCCATGCGGCCGGTGGTGACGGTGCCGGTCTTGTCGAGCACCACGGTGTCGATGCGCCTGGTGGACTCGAGCACCTCGGGGCCCTTGATGAGGATCCCGAGCTGGGCGCCGCGCCCGGTGCCCACCAGGAGCGCCGTGGGGGTCGCGAGCCCGAGGGCGCACGGGCAGGCGATGATCAGCACGGCCACCGCGGCGGTGAACGCCGCCTCGAGGGGGAACCCGGCGCCGATCCAGGCGCCGAGCACGATCGCCGCGACAGCGATCACGACGGGCACGAAGATCCCCGAGATCCGATCGGCCAGCCGCTGGATCTCGGCCTTGCCGGACTGGGCGTCCTCGACCATCCGCGCCATCTGGGCGAGCTGGGTGTCGCCGCCCACGCGCGTGGCCCGCACCAGCAGGCGACCTCCCGCGTTCACCGTCGCACCGATGACCGCGTCCCCCTCCCCGACCTCGACCGGCACGGACTCGCCGGTGAGCATCGAGGCGTCCACC
This sequence comes from uncultured Corynebacterium sp., assembly GCA_964535185.1. Lineage (GTDB taxonomy): Bacteria > Actinomycetota > Actinomycetes > Actinomycetales > Dermabacteraceae > Brachybacterium. Next base: position 2,521 of record CAZHSL010000035.1, on the reverse strand, counting down.
GCGGAGGAGCCGGAGACGACCACGCCGTCGGTCGCGATCTTCTCGCCCGGCCGGACCACGAACTCGTCGCCCACGGCGAGCTCGGCCACCGGGACCCGCACCTCGGTGCCGCCCCGCAGCACCGCGACGTCCTTCGCGCCCATGTCCATCAGGGCCCGCATCGCGGCCCCCGCCTGCCGCTTCGATCGCTTCTCGAAGTAGCGTCCCAGCAGCAGGAACATGGTCACCCCGGCCGCGACCTCGAGGTAGATGTTCGCCGCTCCGTCGGACGGGCCGATCGCGAGCGAGAACTCATGGGTCATCCCGGGCTCGCCGGCGCTGCCCAGGAACAGGGCGTACAGCGACCACAGGAAGGCGGCGACGGTCCCCACCGTGATGAGGGTGTCCATCGTCGCCGCGCCGTGACGGAGGTTGATCAGGGTGGCCCGGTGGAAGGGCCAGGCGGCCCACACCACCACCGGGGCGGTGAGCGTGAGCACCGCCCACTGCCAGTGGGTGAACTGCAGCGCCGGGATCATCGAGATCACGATGACCGGCACGGCCAGCAGCACGGCGCCGATCAGGCGGTGGCGCAGGGAGGTCAGCTCCGGATCCTCCGGCTCCTGCCCGTCCTGCCCGTCGGCGTCCGCGGGGGCCGTCCGTGCCGGTGCGGGCAGCGCCGCGGTGTACCCGGTCTGCTCGACCACCGTGATCAGCTCCTGCGGGTCATAGCCCTCGGGCACGGAGACCCGCGCCTTCTCGGTGGCGTAGTTGACCGCCGCGGTGACCCCGTCGAGCTTGTTGAGCTTCCGCTCGACCCGGTTGGCGCACGAGGCGCAGGTCATCCCGCCGATCTCGAGCTCGATGTCGGCGCCCAGCGGGGACTGGGCCGGGGGAGTGGTCATGGTGGAGGGATCCTCTCGTTCGAGCGGGGTCGCGGATTCTCGGGGAGCGGCCGGGGCTGCGGTGCGGGCTCAATGCCCGGAGCCGGTCCAGCCCGTCACCCACGCCTCGGGCACGACTGCGCCGGCGATCAGGTACGACGTGATGAACAGGGCCGCCAGCAGCAGGCCGTACAGGGCCACCCGCGTGCCCGCCCTCATCGGCTGCGGACCGCGGAGTACCCGGCCTCGGAGACCGCCGCGAGCACGGCCGCCTCGTCCACGGTCCCGTCCGCGGAGACGCGCAGCACGCCGGTCTCGTGGCTGACCTCCACGTCCTGCACGCCGGGGACCTCCCCGACCTCCTCGCGCACGGACATCTCGCAGTGGCCGCAGGTCATGCCTGTCACCTGGAACTGGGCGGTGGTCGTGCTCATGGTCGTCTCCTCCATTGGTGGAACATCTCGGATCCGATACCCTGGCGGGGTATCGGGGCGCCTCCATTTATACCCCTGAGGGGTACCGCGTGCAAGGGGTGCCGGGTCGAATCGGGTGTCGTATATCACCAGGTCGTGCTTCGATGGGGCCATGAGCAACGATGCGATCACCACCATCCGTCAGGAGTCGGACCGCCTCGCCGCCGCCCTGACCTCCGCCGACCGCGACCAGCAGGTCCCCACCTGCCCGGAGTGGACGGCCGACGACCTGCTGTGGCACCTCACCGAGGTCCACGAGTTCTGGTCCGAGATCCTCGGCACCGGCGCCACCACCGAGGAGGAGGTGATGGCGATCGAGGCCGCGAAGGCGCCGCGCCCCGAGGGCCGGGAGACGCTGCTGGAGCGGCGGGCCGCCGCGACCGAGTCGCTCCTCGCCCAGCTCGAGGCGCGCGGCGACGAGGAGCAGGCCTGGTTCTGGTTCTCCGAGCAGCAGGACGTTGGCGTCACGCGGCGCATGCAGACGTATGAGGCGACCCTCCACCGGGTCGACGCCGAGCTGACCGCCGGCCAGCCGGTGAGCGCGATCGACGCACGTCTCGCCGCGGCGGGGCTCGACCACGTCCTGGAGGTGATGTGGCCGGCGGCATACGAGTGGATCCCCGACTGGGCCGAGCGGACCCCGGTCGCCGCGATCGAGATCCGACCGCAGGGAGGCTCGACGCGATGGCTCGGGATCGACCGCTGGAGGGGCACGCGGCCCCGCGACGGCGAGGAGTTCGACGTGCCCGTCGGCCGACCGCTCGACGGTCCGCCCGCCGAGGGGGAGCTGCCCCGCGCCGGTGCGAGCGGATCCCCCGTCGCCTTGTGCCTGTGGGCGTGGGGGCGCGAGAAGGCGCTCGAGCATCTCGCGGGCGGCGCCGAGGCGGTGCGCCTCCAGGGGGACCCCGAGGCGATCGCCGCGCTCGAGGCGCTGATCGCCGAGGGCCACGACTGAGTCCCGACCTCCCTCGGAACGCACGGCGCCGGCCTGTCGCGCAGAGCCGCAGGCTCCCTCACCGACGCGGGACGAGCACCACCGGGGCATGCGCCCAGCCGCCCACCGGGGCGATCTCCCGCTCGCCGGCGGTCGGCGCCGGTCGCACCTCGGCCACCGCGAGCAGCTCCTGCATCAGGGCCACCAGCTCGAGGGTCGCCAGCGGTCGCCCCGGGCACACGTGCCTGCCG
>CAZHSL010000034.1:0-14299 GCA_964535185.1 uncultured Corynebacterium sp. | reverse complement strand
TCCTGTGGGCCGCGCTCGGTGAGGGCTACGACGCCCAGGCCATGCTCGCCGACGCGGTCGAGGCCGGGGTCGCGTACCTGCCGGGCTGGTCCTTCTTCGCCGACCACGCCGACCGCTCGACGATGCGGCTGAGCTTCGTCACCCACTCCCCCGCGGTGATCGCAGAGGCCGTCGGCCGCCTGGGCGAGGTGATCGCCCGCCACGGCGGGCGCTGATCAGCTCCGCGCCGCGGGCCGCTGCCAGTGCAGCGTGACCCGGAACCCCTCGCGCCGCCGGATCACCGCCCCGGGCAGCATGGCCTGCGCTCGGGAGCGCAGCTCCGCCAGGCTGGTGCTCGCCTCCCGGACCGGCATCGGCACGGCCTCCGGCTCCGCGCCGCCTCGCACCGGACGCGGGTGCTTCACCAGGCCGATCAGCGGGTTCGACAGCGCGTTCGCGACGTCCCACAGATGATCTGCGAGCGTCGAGGGCCGCACCATCGCGACCACGAGCAGCTGCCCGCCGGGGCGCAGCAGGTCGCGGGCGTGGCCGAGCGCCTGCTCGAGGTCCTGGTGGTGGAGCGAGGCGACCATGGTCACCGCGCCGTAGGCACCGGCGGAGCCCGGCAGTTCGGCGTGCTCTGCGAGCGTGCGTCGGTGAACCTGCGCTCCGCGCAGCCCGGCCACGGCGGCTGCGGCGGCGCGCACCATGCCGGGGTCGGGGTCGATGCCCTCGGCCCGCTCCGCTCGCGCGGCCAGGCGGACCAGCAGCGCGCCGCGCCCGCAGCCGATGTCCAGCACCCGGCCCGCTCGCTCCGGCAGGGTGCGCAGGATCCAGCGGTGGAAATGCGCGTTGTGGTCCCACGGGTGACGGGCGTTCAGTGCGCCCAGCCGCCGTCCCGCCCAGCGGATCACCGGATTGCCGGTGGTGCGCAGGTTCCAGGCATCGTCCATCAGCTCATCCTCGCAGGGCCCGCAGCCGGGCGCGGGTCATCGCCGCCATCGCACCCAGGAGCACCCCGGCGCCCAGCAGCATCGCCACGGGCCCCAGCCCCATCAGCAGCCCGGAGAGGACGGCTCCGGCCAGCACCGCGAGCAGCAGGGCGTCGGCCTGCCAGACGAGCACCGAGAGCACCGAGAGGTCGCCCTGCGGAGTGGGGATCGGCGTCATCAGCGACAGCGGCATCGGTCCCTTCGCGGCGTCCCGGGCCCGGGCGGCGACCAGCACCAGGGCCAGCAGGACGGGCAGCGCCACCGCCGAGGGGTCGAGCGTGCTGCCGGCGAGCAGCAGCCCTCCTCCGCCGCCGAGAGCGGCGACGGTCCCCATCAGCACGGCCGGCGCCGGGCTATGCAGGAGAACCTGCATCGCGGCTGTCTGCCCGAGCAGCATCGGCGCCGCGAGGGTGTGGACGCCGTGGCGGATGCCGTCCACGCAGGCGCTGCTGGCACCCCACAGCACCGTGCTCCCCAGCAGCACCGCACCCCAGGCCGGCGGCCCTGTCAGCAGTGTCGCGACGGCGAGCAGGGCGGCGCCGACGAGCCCGCCGAGCGTGCCGGCGGCGAGCCGCTCGGGGCTGCGCAGCCAGGCGACCGCGTCCCGCCGGGCGTACAGCAGCACGAGGGGGCGCGAACCGATCGCGGGCAGGCGGCGACCTGCCGACGGCGGGGAGCGGAACCGCCCCGAGGCGCCCGCCAGGTCTCCGGTGGTCGCCAGTGTGCCGGCGGACTCCCACCGGGCGGCCTGCTCGCGCAGCACGGCGCCGCGCAGGCGATCCAGCAGCAGCAGGCAGGCCACCGTGGCGAGCAGTCCCGCCGCCACCAGGCCGAGCGCCCAGGGCAGCGCAGGTCCCGGCCCTGCAGGATGGGCGGCTCCGAGTCCCAGGCCGACGGGGCTGATCGCTGCGAATACCCCCGCACCCAGCAGGAGCGCGCAGAGCAGAAGCCTCGCGGGCATCCGGTGCAGCAGCTGACCGGTCAGCCAAGCCGCTGCGATCAGCAGGCCCGTCCCGGCCGCGGCCAGGACGAACAGCGCGACCCGTGCCGCGTCGGTCAGACCGGCGGCCGTCAGGGTCGTACCAGCGAGCGCTGCGGGCACCACCAGAGCCGTCACCGGGACCAGCAGCGCGCGGGCGAAGGGGCGGCGCAGCACGTGCCGTCGGCGCAGGCCGCTCGAGGCGAGCGTGTCGATGAAGAACGGCGCCATCAGCGCCGGGCCGCGCATGGCACCGGCCTGGACGGCGAGCGCGGCGGCGGCGTGGGATGCGGCCGTGATGGCCTGCGGGGCACGGGCGGAGCTGAGCGCGGGCAGGACATCGGGCCGAGCCAGGAGCTGCCCGGCGCCGTTGAGGGCGGGGACCCCGACCACCAGCACGCTCATCGCCACCACGTACACGAGATAGAGCAGGTCGGTGCGGCTGCGCGCGGTGGCTCGCGATGCCCAGACCTCCCGGACCGCGGTCAGGTCGTTCATGCCACGGGCTCGAGAGCGAGCTCCGTCTCGGCGAGCTCCTCACGCAGCCGGGGGCTGTGGGTCGCGAGCACGATGGCGGCCCCCGCCTCGGCACGGCGGCGGACCGCGGCGCTCACCAGGCCCAGGCGGTGCGCATCGAGCCGTTGCTCGGGCTCGTCCAGCAGCAGCACCCGGGAGGGCCTGGCGAAGGTCAGGGCGAGGGAGACCAGCTGGCTCTGACCGCTCGAGAGCTCGTGCGGGAAACGGGCACCGAGCTGTTCGATCGCGAGCTCCTCGAGCAGCTGCTCGGCCTGGGCGGACGCCGTCGCCGCCGATGTCCCCCAGGTGGCGGCGATGAACCGGAGGTGCTCGGCGACGGTGAGGTCCCGTGCCGTCTGCGGAGGCCCGATGAGAGCGGCGAGTGCGGTGCGGAAGGCGCGGTCGCGGTCGTCGGGCACCCGGCCGAGCACGCGCACGCGCCCCGCGGTGGCCTCGAGCAGACCTGCGAGCACCCGCAGCAGCGTGGTCTTCCCCGCTCCGTTGGGGCCGGTCAGCGCCAGGATCTCGCCCGCCTCGACGGCGCCGGAGGCCTCGAGCAGGAGCACGCTGTCGTCCCGCACCACCCCGACGTCCTCGAAGCGGACGAGCTCACGCACGTCGGGGCGGGTCACCGGGTCGGTCGTCATGGTGCCATCGAACCGCATCCTCGACGCCCCGTCCCCCGACTTCGGTCTGGTCCTCGCCCGCTGGAGGGCGATGTCCGCCATGTGATCCAGGTGGAGACGTCACCCTCTGGAAATGTTGTCAGATCCGTGAGAGAATGGGCCTGCGCCGTCGTAGGTGCCGCCACCCTGTTCCTGCAGGTCGAGCGGCACTCGAGCTGTTCCGAGACCACCACGATCCGGGCCCTGTCCGGGTCCGCGCCGTGCCGTCCGCAGCCGCCTCGACCCCACCAGGGCCGCGGTACCGCCGGCGCGCAGGTCCACTAAGGAGGAACCCCTTGCCCGTCGCCACTGCATCCGTCGACAGCCCCGCCCCGAAGATCGATGACGTCCTCACCCACCCCGTCCACGGGCCGGTGCGCATCGTCGCCCTCCGCTCCCGGACGGTGCGCGGCACCGAGCGGGAGTACGTCGACCTGGTGGTCATCGATGACGAGATGCAGATCTCGGTGCCGGCCGACGGCAAGGACGTCGTCGGACTGCGTGCCCTGCTCGAGGAGTCCGAGATCGTCACGCTGATCGAGCAGCTCGCCGAGCCGATCCCCGCCCCGGAGAAGAAGTCCTCCTGGGCCCACCGCATCAAGTCCCTGCAGATGCAGCTGCAGACGGGGCGTCTCAGCGACCGCATCGAGGTCATCCGTGCGATCGTGCGCGACTCCGGCGGCACTCCGTCGAGCCTCGCCGAGCGCAATCTGCTCAAGCAGGCGATCGATCCGCTGGCCTCCGAGATCGCGATCGCCCGCTCCGTCTCCCGCGAGGACGCCCAGCTGCTCCTGCAGAGCACCGCCGAGAACGCCCTCAAGGCCGCTGCCGCCTGACCCGCCCGGTGCCGCCGCAGCGATGCCGCGGCCCCGCCGCTGCCCCGTCTCACCTCCCCCGGGTGCCCCCGGAGGGTGTGATGCGGGGCAGTACGCGTGTCAGCCACAGCCCACCGGCGACGCAGACGGCGCCGGTGGCCGCACCGGCCACGGTGACCGGCGCGAACACGGTGATCCCGGTGATGATCAGCGGGGCGGCGAGCCGGCCCGCCCCGAGCATGGTGTTCCACCAGGCGAGGTACCGGGTGCGCCCGTGCACCGGCGAGACGTCGACGCTGAGCGTCATCACGATCCCCGAGCCCAGGCCGCTGCCCAGCCCGATCAGCAGCGTGGGCACCATCAGCGCGACCAGCGCGGCCGTGGTGCCGCGGTCGGCCAGGACCGTGCCGAGCAGCCCCAGCAGCAGGAACCCCAGCCCCATCAGCAGTGCGCAGGGGACGGCCACGGCGGCGCGTCCGTACCGGTCCATGAGCGAGCCGGCCGGCAGCACCAGCAGGATCTCCAGGGCGGCGCTGACGCCGAAGACGATCGAGATCCACACCGGGTCCAGGCCCAGCGCATCGCCGAGCAGCGGCACGATCACCGGACGGTTCGTCCGGGCCATCACGACCGGGGCGATGCCCGCCCCCACGAGGACCATCCGGCCCAGCACCGCACGGTCCAGCCGGAGCCGGGCCGGGCTGCGGCGCCGGCGCCCCTGCCGGGGTGCGGCCGGGCCGGGGCCCGCCTCGTCGGGCGGCAGGAACACGGTGATCATGACCGTGCCCGCCGCGGCGCTGAGGGCGAACAGGAGGAAGACCTCCGTCATCGAGCCCAGCGCCATCACCGCGGCGCCGAGCAGCGGGCCCACCACCTGGCCGATGCGGATCACGCCGCCGAACAGCGTCATGCCGCGGGCCCGCATCGACGGCGGCAGGGCGGTGCCCAGATAGGTCTGCCGTCCCAGCTGCCACACCTGCATGCCCACCGCGATCACCAGCAGCAGCCCCACCAGCGCGAGGCGGTGACGGGCGGTGACGGTGCCGTCCGCCAGCGCCGGTGCGATGACCGCGAAGGCGGCCAGGTTCGAGGCCACCATCAGCGCGCCCGTCACCATCAGCGCCCACCGCGCCCCGATCCCGGCGATCAGCCGCCCGGCGGGGATCGGCCCCAGGAAGGAGGTGACGCCGAAGATCGTGGTCAGTGCCGCGGCCTGGGGGACGGAGAACCCGAGCTCGCGGGCGAGCAGCGGGACCACCGGCATCAGCGCCGACAGCCCGACGAACTCCAGCAGCGTCGGCGCATAGACGGAGGGCACCAGCGCCCGCAGCACCTGGCCCGGGGTGCGCGGGTCCCGGGACGGGGAGGGCGCTGCCGGGGTGGTCACCGATCGAGTCTGTCAGCAGTTGACGAGCCGGGACGAGGAGTTCCGTCGTGCGGACGGACGGTGCGGCGCGGCGGCCGCCCGGGGCCGGCCCTCAGCGACCGAGCTGGTGCCTGACGAACTCGCCCTCCCCCTGCCGGGCGATGGTCTCGTCGACACCGGCCGCGATGGCCTCCGCCGCCCAGCGCACGGCCCAGGCGCGCACGTACCTCCCGCCCTCCGGCCCGTGCAGCCAGTCCGGGCCCGGTGAGGGCACGGGCACCAGGCAGGTGGCGTGCCAGCCGTCGGTGTGCGCGGCCAGCGCGAGCAGGGCGAGCTCCCAGCCCAGTGCGAGGGCTCCCGGTCCGGTGCGCGCGAACTCCTCGGCATCCAGCAGTGCGGTGTGGCGCAGCACCAGCAGCGTGGTGCCGTCGTCCTCCGGGTCGAGCCGGAGCAGCAGCGGATCCTCCTCGGTCCCGCGCCGCCAGGTCAGTCCCAGCCGGTGGGGCTCCTGCACCTGGAGGATGCGGCCGCCGGCGCCATCGGACGCCTCGAACCGGCCGCCCTCGCGCAGCTCGCCGTCGACCGGCCCGAACCACTGCGCGAGCCCGCGGGGCGTGGTCAGCAGCGGCCACAGCCGCGCCGGTGCGCGAGCGATGTTCGTGGTGAGGGTGAGGACCACCCGTACGCGGCCGGCCCCGCCCGGGGCCTGCTCGTCGATCCGGTCGTCGATCTCGAGCGAACGTCGCACCGCATCGACCACGGGCAGCGACTCCGTGACAGTCATCTTCTCCTCGGAAGGTCTCAGCCGCTCCGCACCGGCGCCGAGCGCGGATGCGGACCCCCGCAGAGTAGCCCACCGGTGCGCACCGGGGCCATGGCGGCCCGGCCGTCCGGGCATCCGGCCGTGCCTGCCCGTAGCATGACGGGCGTGACTGCTGAGCATACTTTCCGATCCGCCGGATTCACGGCCCACCTCTTCGATCTGGACGGTGTCATCACGCCGACGGCCGAGGTGCACATGCGCGCCTGGGCCCGCATGTTCGAGGAGTTCCTCGCCTCACGCGGCGTCTCGGAGCCGTACACCGATGCCGACTACTTCGCCCACGTCGACGGGCGCCCGCGCTACGACGGGGTGCGCGCCCTCCTGGCCTCGCGCGGGATCACCGTGCCCGAGGGCGAGGACTCCGACCCCGCCGATCAGCCTCTCGGCCAGGAGACCGTGCGCGGCCTCGGCAACCGCAAGAACGCACAGGTCCTCGCGCTGCTGCGCGCGGAGGGGGTGGAGCCCTATCCGGGCACCGTCGCCTTCCTCGATGCTCTGCCCGCCGGGGCCCGCCTGGCCATCGTCTCCTCCTCCCGCAACGCCGAGGAGGTGCTGCGCGCCGCCGGCCTGCTGGACCGCTTCGAGCACATCGTGGACGGCAACGTCGCCGCCCGGGAGGGCCTGCCGGGCAAGCCCGCCCCGGACACCTTCCTCCACGCGGCGCAGCTGTTGGGCGTCGAGCCCGCCCGGGCGGCGGTCTACGAGGACGCGGTCTCCGGGGTCCGGGCCGGAGCCGCCGGGGGCTTCGGCGCCGTGGTCGGCGTGGACCGGGGCGCCGGCGCCGCCGAGCTCGCCGATGCCGGTGCCACGCTGGTCGTCGCCGATCTGGAAGAGATCTCATGAGCCGCCGTCGCGTGCTGCCCGCCGACCCCGTCGACCGCACCTACCTGCCGCTGGACGAGTGGCGGCTGGTCGAGTCCCGCCCCCATCAGGACCTGGGCCTGATGGAGACGCTCTTCGCGACCGCGAACGGCTACCTCGGGATGCGCGGCACCCCCGAGGAAGGGCGCGACGCGGAGAGCCACGGCACCTTCCTCAACGGCTTCCACGAGACGTGGACGATCAACCACGCCGAATCCGCCTTCGGGTTCGCCCGCACCGGCCAGACGATGATCTCGGTCCCCGACTCCTCGGTGATCAAGCTCTACGTCGACGACGAGCCGCTGCTGCTGTCGATCGCGGATCTCGAGGAGTACGAGCGCTGGATCGACTTCCGCGAGGGGGTGCTGCGCCGCGAGCTGATCTGGCGCACCCCGGCCGGCAAACGGGTGCGGGTGACCACCTCCCGCATGGTCTCCTTCCCGCAGCGGCACCTCGCCCTGATGTCGCTGCAGGTCGAGATGCTCGACGGCTCCGCCCCGATCGCGATCTCCTCGCAGATCATCAACCGCGAGGACTTCCGCGACGACTTCGGGGCGGGGCTGGACGGCTCCCCGATCACGGACAAGGCCGATCCGCGGCAGACCACCGCGTTCACCCATCGCGTGCTGGTGCCGCTGCAGGACTGGCACAGCGAGCGGCGGATGCTGCTGGGCTACCGGGTGGCGAACTCCGGGATGACCCTCGCCGTCGGCGCCGACCACGAGGTGGAGTCCGAGGCGGAGATCGAGCGCCTGGTGGACACCAGCGAGGACATGGGCCGCCAGGTGGTGCGGGCCCATCTCGAGCAGGGCCAGTCCCTGACCGTGCGCAAGGCGGTCGCCTACCACTCCTCGCGGTCGGTCCCCCACCGTGAGCTGTTCGACCGCTGCCGGCGCACCCTGGACCGGGTGCGCGGCACCGGCTTCGAGGCCCAGCACCACGAGCAGCGGGAGTACCTAGAGGACTTCTGGCGCACCTCCGACGTCGAGCTGCCCGGCCAGCCGGCGGCCCAGCAGGCCACCCGCTGGTGCCTGTTCCAGGTCGCCCAGGCCGCGGCGCGCTCGGACCAGTGGGGCATCCCCGCCAAGGGCGTCACCGGCTCCGGCTACGAAGGCCACTACTTCTGGGACACCGAGATCTACGTGGTCCCGTTCCTGACGTTCACGCAGCCCCGCTGGGCACGCAATGCGCTGCGCTTCCGCGCCAACCTGCTGCCCAAGGCGCGGGAGCGGGCGCGCGAGCTGAACCAGCGCGGTGCGCTGTTCCCCTGGCGCACCATCAACGGGGACGAGGCCTCGGCCTACTACGCCGCCGGCACCGCGCAGTACCACATCGATGCGGACGTCTCCTACGCCTTCGCCCAGTACGTGGACGTCACCGGCGACCTCGACTTCCAGCACCGCGACGGGGTGCACGTGCTGGTGGAGACGGCACGGCTGTGGGCCGATCTCGGCTTCTGGCGCCTGCGCACCGACGGCACCTCGAGCTTCCACATCAACGGGGTCACCGGCCCGGACGAGTACACCACGGTGGTGAACAACAACATGTTCACCAACGTCATGGCCCGCTACAACCTGCGCCGCGCCGCGCGGGCGGTCCGCGAGCTGCGCGAGGCCGACGAGGACGCGTACGAGGCGATGCGGATCGAGCTCGACCTCGATGAGCTGGAGCTGGACCAGTGGGTGGAGTGCGCCGACGGCATGCACGTGGCCAAGGACGAGTCGCTGGGGATCCACCTCCAGGAGGACAGGTTCCTCGAGCGCGAGATCTGGGACCTCTCGAGCACCCCCGAGGACGCCTTCCCGCTGCTGCTGAACTTCCATCCGCTGGTGATCTACCGCTTCCAGGTGCTGAAGCAGGCGGACGTGGTGCTCGCCCTGTTCCTGCGCGGCAGCGAGTTCACGGCCGAGGAGAAGCGCGCGGACTTCGAGTACTACGACCCGATCACCACCGGGGACTCCTCCCTCTCGGCCGTGGTGCAGACGATCATGGCCGCCGAGATCGGGCACCAGAAGGCCGCCCAGGACTACTTCCGCGCCGGGCTCTTCGTGGACCTCGCCAACCTCCACCGCAACACCGCCGACGGCGTGCACATCGCCTCCGCCGGCGGCGTCTGGAACGCCCTGGTGCACGGTTTCGGCGGGATGCGGCACGACGAGGGGCGGATCTCCTTCGACCCGCGCCTTCCCGCGGACTGGCCCGAGCTGGTCTTCCCGCTCACCGTGCGCGGCTCCCGCTTCCGGGTGCGCCTGGTGCGCGAGGAGATCTCCTTCACGCTCGAGACCGGTGAGGAGATCGATGTCACCGTCCGCGGCGAGACGGTCACCGTCACCGCCGAGGGCGTCTCGGTCACGCTCGCTGACCAGGGCCCGCTGCTCGACGACTCGGTGCTGGCCAGGCCCGTCGGCCTGGGCGACGAGCGCGCCGACGGGTCGATCATGACCTCCTTCGTGCCCACGGACCCCGAGGACCCCTGGGAGTACCCCGTCGCCAGCGACCCCGATGACATCATCGAGCAGAGCTGACGGGCGCGGCGACGTCCCGGGACCACGCCGTGCTGGTGGAATGGTCCCCACCAGCACCCGTCCCGGGCGTCCCGCCCCCGAGTCCGGAGCCGCAGCACGGTGACAGCATCCCGCCCGCGTCGATCGACGCCGGAGGTCGAGATCCCCCGACCCCGGCTGAGCGTCCTGCACGTGCTCAACCGCGTGCGGATGCGGCTGCTGGACATCCAGGTGTGGGACGTGGCCGGCACGATGACGTTCTACCTGCTGCTGTCGCTGTTCCCCGGGGCCGTCGCCGCGGTCTCGGTGATGTCGCTGATCGGCGTCGAGGTCGACACCCTGCGTGCGCTGTCGGAGATGATCACCGAGATCTTCCCGACCCTGGATCCCCGCCCCTATCTGCGGGCGATCGAAGCCGTCTCGTCCACCAGCGGCGGCGTGCTCGGCCTGCTGCTGGGCACCGCCGGCTCGCTGCTGTCGGCCTCCAACGGCGTCGCCGCCTTCCACCGCGCCCTGCACCGGGTCTTCGACACCCGGGAGGGCCGCCCGTTCCTGTGGTTCCGCACGATCGTGTTCGGCGAGACGGTGCTGATCGTCGCAGTGGCGGTGCTGGCGATCGGCATGATCATCATGGGCGGCGAGGCCTCGCAGCGCATCGGCGAGTTCATCGGCATCCCCCGCATCGCCTTCGCGGCGTGGAACCTCGTGAAATGGCCGATCCTGCTGGTCATCCTGATCATCGGGGTGTCGCTGGCCTACTACCTGTTCCCCAACGTGCGCCTGCCCCGCTACCGGCTGATGACCCTGGGCTCGACGGTGAGCGTGCTGGTGCTGTTCGGGGCCGCGCTGGCGGCCGGTCAGCTGCTGGTCTACGCGACCCGCTTCGCGGAGATCCTCACCGCGCTGAACGGCCTGATCGCGATCCTGATCCTGCTGTGGCTGGCGAACATCGTGGTCATCAGCGGTGCGGCCCTGGACGCGGAGTTCCTGCGCGCCCGGCAGATCGCCAGCGGTCTGGAGGCCTGGGACCACATCGTGCTGGACCCGCACGCCTCGCACACCCTCGACTTCCTCGCCGCGGACGCCGCCGAGTCCGAGCGGCTCAGCCGCCTGGTCGCCGAGGCCGCCCGCTCCGGGACCGCGCTGCACCGGCCGCGCGGCCCCTGGATCGTCGACGCCCGCAACCCTCTGGCGGTGAACCCGCCCACGCGCCACCGTCTCACCAGCAGCCCCCGCACCCCCGAGGACCCGACCGGTCCTCCCAGCACAGGAGAGCCCCCCGCATGACAGTCCGCCCGATCACCATCGTCGGCCACCGCGCCCTCTCCCAGCGCACGCGCCGGGTCCGCGAGGTCACCGACGAGCTCCGCACCCTGGTGGCGGACATGTTCGAGACCAACGACGCCGCCGACGGCGCCGGGCTCGCCGCCCCTCAGGTCGGTGCGCGCTGGCGCCTGTTCGTCTACTCGTGCCCGGACGCGCAGGGCACCCTGCGCCGCGGCGTGGTCCTCAACCCCGTCCTGGAGCGCTTCGGCGGCATCGCCCTGGACGAGGAGACGCTCGAGGGCTGTCTGTCCGTCCCCGGCGAGGGCTTCCCCACCGCCCGGCACCGCGGCGCCCGGGTCACCGGGATCGACCTCGAGGGCGAGGAGGTCGTCGTCGAGGACGAGGGCGGGGTGCTGGCCCGCGCCCTGCAGCACGAGGTGGACCACCTCGACGGCTCGCTCTACCTCGACCGCCTCTCCCCGGCCCGCAGGCGCGAGGCGCTGGACGCGGTGCGGGACCGCGGCTGGCGCTCCCGCGGGATCCTCACCTGGGACCCCCGGGAGAGGGCCGCCGCGGACGTCTGAGCCGTCACACGGGCCCTGCGCCGAGCGCTCGGCGCTCCGCCGGCTGGCTATCCTGGAGGGATGGAACGCCCCTGCCTCTCCCGTCGTCATGCACTCCTGTTCCCCGCCACGGCGGCCGGACTCGGCGGGCTCGCGGCCTGCGGCCCCGAGGACGAGGGCTTCGGCACCGCGGAGCCGCTGCGCGCGGAGGACGGCACGGTCCCGCTCGAGGAGATCCCCGAGAACGCCAGCACCCTGGTGAACTTCGGCGGCCAGCAGCCCTTCGTGCTGATCGTGCGCGGCGCCGGCGAGGACATCACCGCCTACTCCGGCTACTGCACCCACAACGGCTGCGCGCTGCGGCAGGAGGAGACCGAGCTCGACTGCCCGTGCCACGGCTCGCGCTTCGACGCCGCGACCGGAGAGGTCCTCGCCGGCCCCGCCACCCGTCAGCTGCCCGAGGTCCAGGTCGCCGTCGAGGACGGCGACATCCGCCGGATCCGGTGACGCGCCGATGACCCCGCACAGCCTCCCTCCCGACAGCGCCTCCCCCGCTCCCGCCCCCGAGGACGCGGCCGGGACCGAGCCGCAGCAGAGCACCCACCGCGACGTCGTCTCCTTCGTCCGGCGGGGTGAGCGGCTCACGCAGGGCCGGCAGAACGCCTGGGACCGCCTGGCCCCCACGTACGTGATCGACCCGCCGCGCGGGCGCCGCGACACCCTGCCCGCCGCGGGCACCCGGCTGGACCCCGAGAAGGTCTTCGGCCGGCGCGCCGAGCTCGTGGTCGAGGTGGGCAGCGGCACGGGAGACAACATCGTCGCCGCGGCCCTCGCCCATCCCGAGCGCGATCATCTCGGCGTCGAGGTGTACCTGCCCGGGCTCGCCCAGACCCTCAGCCGCGTGGAGCGCTGCGGGAGCCCGAAGAACCTCCGGATGCTCCCCCTGGACGCGCAGCGCGCGCTGCCGGCGATGCTGCCCGAGGGATCGATCGACGAGCTGTGGGTGTACTTCGCCGACCCCTGGCCCAAGCAGCGCCACCACAAGCGCCGGCTGATCAATCCGCCGTTCCTGGACGCGGTGCTGCCCCTGCTGGCCGACGGTGCGAGGTTCCGCCTGGCCACGGACTGGGCCCAGTACGCCCAGCACATGCGCGCCCAGCTGGACCCGCGCCCCGAGCTGGAGCTGCTGCACCCCGAGGGGCCGCGCCCCGAGGGCGACTCGTCGGACCCGATCCCGCCGAGCATGCCCCCGACCGGGTGGGCACCTCGATTCGAGGGTCGTGTGAAGACCGGCTTCGAGAGCAAGGGACAGGCCGCGGGGCGTTTAATATGGGACCTTGCGTACACCCGGGTGCCTCGGCGCCCGGGACCGGACGGCACCTCGGACATCGGGGCGTCGACGGCCCCGTGACCGCCCCGGGCGGCACCTCCAGAGAGGGACCTGAATGACCGACTCCGACGATGTCGACCTCCCCGGCGAGTGGGAGGACGACGACCGGAACGAGCCCGGGCCGCGTCGCGGGCGCCGCGCCGCGCTCATCGCACTGGCGGTCGTGGGAGTGCTCGTGCTCGGCGTCGGCCTGGTGATCGGGAACTATCTCAACGGACTGCAGAACTCCTACCAGAAGCGCACGGTCGTGCAGATCACCCGCGGCGCCTCCGACGGCGAGCGCCCCGAGGAGATCGAGGGCACCGGCCGCAACTTCCTGCTGCTGGGCTCGGACAGGCGCTCCCCCGAGGACGCGGCCTCGCAGGGCGTCAGCGGCCAGCGCTCGGACGTGATGATGCTGGTGCACGTCTCCGAGGACGACGAGAGCGTCTACATCACCTCGTTCCCCCGCGATCTGTACGTGGACGTGCCCGGGCACGGCAAGGACCGCATCAACTCGGCCCTGGCCTACGGGGGTGTGGGACTGGCGGTGACGACGGTCGAGAACTACACGGGGGTCCCGATCGACCACGTCGCACTCGTCGACTTCGACGGCATCGAGGGGCTCGTGGACACCCTCGGAGGGATCGACGTGAAGATCCCCGAGTCCTTCGAGGCGCAGGGCCATCAGTTCACCGAGGGCGTCCAGACGCTGAACGGCGAGGAGGCCCTGGCCTTCGTCCGCGAGCGCAAGCAGTTCGCCGACGGCGACTTCCAGCGCAACCGCAACCAGCAGGCGGTTCTCAAGGGCATCGCCGACAAGCTGATCAGCGCCGACACCCTCAGCGACCCGCGCAAGCTCGCCGACACCGTGGAGTCCATCTCCCCGTTCCTGACCACGGACGAGGGGCTGAGCGCGACGACGATGGTGGAGCTCGGCCTGTCCATGCGCTCCCTCCGCAGCAGCGACATGTACTTCCTCTCGGTGCCGCACGGCGGCCCGTACACCACCAGCGGCGGCGCGAGCGTGGTCGCCACCGACGAGGAGGCGATGGACGTCCTGCGCGAGGCCCTGCGCACGGACGACATGGGAACCTATTACGCTCAGCACGCAGGGACCTACTGATCATCCGGTCCCGGACCGGAACACCCGACGCCTGGAGGAAACCGTGGCCAATCCGCTCGTGAGCATCGCCGTCCCCGTGGCCGGGATCGTCGCCGGCATCATCGGCAACAAGGCCGCCGCGGCGGGCTGGGGCGCAGTCTTCGGCGAGGACGCGCCGACCGTGAAGTCGCAGAAGGCCGCCAAGAAGGACGCCGTGAGGCGTCGCAAGCAGGCGAAGAAGGACGGGCTGTCGAAGGCGGAGATCGCGGCCATCAGGGATCCCGAGGACGATCAGCCGATCTGGAAGATGATGCTGTGGGCGACGGTCTCCGGCGTCATCCTGCAGGGCCTGCGGGTCGCGGCCAAGCGCGGCGCGCAGACCGGCACCGAGCGGCTGACCACGCGGCGGCCGCGCCCCAACCGGGGCTGACCGGCCCGCTCGCGCCCTCGCACGTGCGGGACCGGCGTCTCAGAACTCCTGGACGTCCACGCCCTC
>CAZHSL010000033.1:0-14402 GCA_964535185.1 uncultured Corynebacterium sp. | reverse complement strand
TCAGGTACTCGCGGGACTCGCGGATGCAGTCGATCGGATCGCGGCCGTAGGTGTCGTCCTGCTCGATGAGGAAGTACTCGGCACCGGCCTTCTCCGCCGCGGGCAGCAGCGCCGGCCAGTTCATGTTGCCCTGACCCACCTCGGCGACCTGGGCCCTCCGGCAGGCCTCGGCGGCGCGATCGAACTCGGTCTCGAGGGCGAAGCCGTTGCCGCCCGGGGCGAGGGAGGCGCTCATCGCGGCGGTCTCGACACCGAAGTCCTCCTTGCCGCGCACCAGGTCGTCGATGAGCTCGTCGGTCATCTCCACCTGGGAGACCTCGACGGCGTCGATGTCGAGATCGCGCACCTGGCGCAGCACCTCGTACATCCCCTTCTCGTTGATCTGGTCCTTGAGCATCATGAGCTGGAGTCCGAGGACGGGCATGGTGGTTCTCCGTCGAAGACGTGCAGGGGTGCGGGTGAGGGGCGGGAGCCGGCACCGACGGTGCCGGCTCCCGGGAGGTCGCTCAGGAGCGGGTGGGGAACTGGCCCTCGGCCTCGATGCGCGCGTTGAGCTCGGCGAGGTACTCCTCGGCCGGGTAGTCGACCAGATCGATCTCGCGTCCGGTCCAGGCGGACAGCTGCATGCCGGAGGCCAGGCGCACGCCGTTGATGCCCTCGGCGCCGTCGGCGATCAGCGGCGTGCCGTGGTTGATGTTCGCGGCGAAGTTCGTCAGGACGTCGAGGTGCTGCTTGCCCCAGACCGACTCGTACTCCTTCTCCTCGACGGTGTAGACGGACGAGGGGTCCATCTCGCCGCGGAACAGCTCGGCGACGTCCTGCATGGACATCTTGTCGCTCAGCGCCCGCTCGTTCTCGGAGAGCCGGGTGATGGTGACCTTCTTCGAGGCGTCCACGACGACCTTGCCCTGGTCGAAGAGCATCTCCAGGCGGTCGGTGCCGACGATGTCGTTGGTGGAGGTCAGGAAGTGGCCGGTGGCGCCGTCGCCGAAGTCGACGAGCGCATTGACCTCGTCCTCGGTCGCGATGTCGCGCTGGAAGCCGAAGGCGAGCTTCGCGAAGACCTTCTTCGGGGTGCCGCACAGCCACTGCCACAGGTCCAGCTGGTGGGGAGCCTGGTTCACGAGCACACCGCCTCCCTCGCCGCCCCAGGTCGCGCGCCACGCCGACTGGTCGTAGTAGCCCTGCGGGCGCCACCAGGTGGTGATGATCCAGGAGGTGTGGCGCAGCTTGCCGAGCTCGCCGGAGTCGATGAGCGCCTTCAGGTCGGTGTAGACGGGGTTCGTGCGCTGGTTGAACATGATCGCGAAGGTCGTCTCGGGGTGAGCGGCCGCGAAGTCGTTCATCTCCTCGACCTGCTTCGTGTACACGCCGGCCGGCTTCTCGGTGAGGGTGTGGATGCCCTTGCCGAGCGCGGTGATGGTCATCTCCGGGTGCAGGTAGTGGGGGACCGTGGTGACCACCGCGTCGACGTCGCCGGAGCCCAGCATGGCGATGTAGTCGTCGTAGAAGGGGACGTCCGGGTGCTTCTCGGCGGCGGCCTCCTTCTTGGCGGGGTCGATGTCGGCGATGGCGCCGAGGGTCATGCCCTCGACCTTGCCGTCGGCGATGACGCCGGCGTACATCCCGCCCTGGGCGCCGAGCCCGATGATCCCGAGGCGGACGTTCTTCTCCGACATGGTGTCTCCGTTCTGTGGTGGGTGCCCGCACCCCGGAGGGGGCGCGGAGGGTGAGGTGAGTGGAGGAGCAGAAAGGGCGGTCCACCAGGGATGGAGCCCGCATCGACCCTACTCCGGGCGATGGCCGGCCGAGCTGGCCCTCGGTGAGGGGCGGTGTCAGCGGGCCGGCTAGCCCCCGGTGGCGGCCGCGTACTCCCCGGCGCGGAGCGCGACGTGCCCGTCGACGCGCTTCGTGGAGAGCGGATACCTGCAGACCATCGTCGTGCTCCTTGTGGCTCATCCTTGAGTGGCGCGGGCCTGCGTGGTGCGGGGCGGAGGCCCGGTCCTGCGATGCGCGCCGTGGGGTGGGACGGCGGAGGGGGCGGGCAGTCCGAGTCTGGTCAGCAGAGCCTGGGCGACGTGAAAGTTGCCGGAGGTTGCACGAGGAACGGCCGGGCCACCCATGAGGGTGACCCGGCCGTGCGGGAGGTGCGGCGGGGCCGCTCGGCGATGTCGTGCGGAGCGGGCCGCACTCGCCGGGGAGGATCAGTAGAGGTTCAGGAAGGTCTGCAGGACCTCCGTGGTGTCCTCGCCGATCTCGTCGGAGCCGTTCTGAGCGGCGCCGATCTCGTGCTGCAGGCCGGCGACGGTGTCCTCGCCGATCACGCCGTCCTGCTCGGTGTTCGCCCAGGCCTGGAGCGCGAGGGTGGTCTCCTCGTCCATCTCGCCGGTCTGCTCGACGCCCAGCCAGTCCTGGAGGGCGGTGACGGTCTCCGGGCCCATCTTGCCGTCGACCTCGAGGGTGCCGGCGACCTGGAGGTCCGGGGTCGCCTGCGAGCCGGCCGACGGCGCGGACTGCTCGGCGGGCTCGGAGCTCTGCTCGGGAGCGGGCTCGGAGTTCTGCTCAGGCGCGGGCTCGGACTGCTGCGCCTCCGGCTCCTCCTGCTCGGTCTCCTTGGTGAAGCCGTTCTCGTCGCAGTTGTCGGCGATGCCGTCGCCGTCGCAGCTCCAGTCGCCCTGCGGCTCGGTGCTCTCGCGCTCGGTCGAGCGGTTCGACTGCTGCTCGGGCTCCCGGGCCTCGCGCGACTGGTCGTCGTCCGAGGAGGAGCTGCCTTCGTCCGCTGCGGGGGCGCTGCCGGTGTCGGCGCCGCCGCTCAGGGCGCTGCCGCAGTTCGGCCAGGCACCGGCGCCCTGCGAGGCCAGGACCTTCTCGGCCACAGCGATCTGCTGGCTCTTGGAGGCCTGGTCCGCGCTCGGGGCGTACTCGGTCCCGCCGAAGCCCTCCCACGTCTGCTGGGAGAACTGCAGGCCGCCGTAGTAGCCGTTGCCGGTGTTGATCGACCAGTCACCACCGGACTCGCAGGCGGCGACCTCGTCCCAGCCGGTCGCGGCGTTCGCGGCGCCGCCGGTGGCGAGCATGCCGGTGGCGACGACCGCACCGCCGGCGAGGGTCACGGCCGTGCGGGCGAGGCCGCGGCGCATGGCGGTGGGGTGGCTGCGATGGGCGTGCGTGTTGTGGAGGGGCATGGAGCCTTCCTTTCGCATGTCTCGCGTATCTCGCGGTGACGAACGGCGGCCAGGCTAGGGGCGCGGGACCCCCTCGGGGCAAGGGGTGTCGCCCCCTCATGACGGAGAATTGACCGTCCCGTGGCCGGGGATAGGCGCGGCGACGCCCCGCGAGATGGCCGCTGACCTGCGGCTATGTCGCCGCTCAGGCGTGCCGTGATGGTTTTGTGACCATTTGCTCGCAGCTGTCTGACACGTCACGTGCAACGGCCCGCGGCGTGGCCCACCTCTCCGCGGCGTGGGACCGCGGTCCTCGTGGGGCGCCGATGGTGTCGCGCCCCGGCGTGCCGGTCCCGCGGATGTCAGTCCGCAGCGGGCGGATCCAGTGCGGCGGCGGCCGCGGCCCGGTGCTCGGGGAGGCCGGTCTCGAGCGCGAAGATCCCGTACCCGATCGCACCGGCGGAGAACATCTCGGCGCAGTGCTCGGCCAGGCGCGGCCAGGTCGTGCCGCCTGCGGCCACATAGGCCTCCAGGGCGATGTCGAACGCCTCCGGCGGGGCGAAGGCCTGGTGGAACATCAGATCCTTGGCCGGGTCGCCGATCGAGGCGGTGGTCCAGTCGATGATCGCGGTGATCTCCTCGTCCTCGACCAGGGTGTGCCCGGGGTACAGCTCGCCGTGGGTGAGCACCGTGTGCTGCGGCCAGCAGCTGTCCTCCGCCAGCCAGGCGTCCCAGCGTTCCCGCAGCGAGGGGGAGATCCGGAACTCGGCGGCGACCCGCTCGAGGTCGTCCCGCCATGCCTGCCGCGCCTGCTGCGGGGACCGCACCTCGATGCCCGTCGCGGCGGCCGCCTCGACATCCGCTGCGTGCAGCCGCGCGACGACACTGCCGAGCGAGGCGGCGTAGACGGGGGAGGCCATGTCGACGTGCCAGGTCGTCGTGCCGTCCGGCTCCATGCTGAGCCCCGGTGTGCCGGGCAGCAGCGGATAGGCGATCAGCTCGCGGGTGCTGATCCGCCAGTCGGGCACGGCGGTGCCGAGGTGCGGAGCGACCAGGCGGAGCAGCTCCTGCTCGACGGCGGCGCGGTCGAGTACGTCCGGGCGGCGGGGGATGCGCAGCACCCAGGCCCGCCCGTCGGTCGCGGTCGCGATCGCGACCCGGAAGTCGAGGCCGATCTCCTCGGTGCGCAGCGTCGCCCCGTCGAGCTCGAGGCCATGGGCGGAGGCGAGCTCCAGCAGGGCGTCCAGATCGGCAGGCGGCGCGGGCTCGTCAGCGGCAGGCATCCCGCCATGGTGTCATCCCCGCGGCGGCGCCCGCCAGCGATTTCCTGCGCTCCCGGAGGCGGCAGGGCCCCGGCCTCGAGCCCGCGGAGCACGAGGGTCGGGGCCCGCTCGGCTGCCGGCTCACCTGTCGTCGACGGCGTCGCGCAGCTCCGCCTTGTCCATCTTCGACCGCCCCTCGACGCCCTGACGCTTCGCGTCCTCGTAGAGCTGGTCCTTGGTGCGCCCCTGGGCGCCCGAGTGGGAGCGCTCCCCGCCGCGCTCCGAGGGGGACTTGTCCTCCACGGAGGTGCGGCTGGCCTCCTCGGACTCGCCCTTCTGGGCGCGGGTCTTGTTCACGGTGCGGGCGGCGATCTCCTCCGCCTCGTCCTCCGAGGTGCCCTTGTCCAGCTGGCCGTCCTTGATGTGCTGGTACTGGCGCTCGCGCTTCGTGCTCCATTCCTCGGGCATGGTGTCCTCCTGGTCTCGTCGGTTCCGCGGTGCCGTCGGCACGCACTGTCATCCTCATCCGCTCCGGCGGCGTGGTCGAGGTCTCCCACCGAACGGTCGACGGGCCGGCACCGGTCCCGGTGCCGGCCCGACCGGCCGCTGCGAGGAGGTGCCTGCCGGGGATCACTCCCGGCGGGAGTCCCCGGACATCGAGCCGATGCTGTTGGAGGGGGTGGACCCGTCGCGCCAGCGCAGCAGCGCGCCGACACCCTCCGGGATCCCGAGGGTGTCCTCCTCGAGCGCGGACACGCCCGCATCCGTGGACAGCGCCGTGCGCAGCAGCTCCTCGATCCCGGCGGGCTCGTGCCCGCTGACGAAGACCAGCTCCTCGACCTGCCCCCGGGCGAGGGCCTGGCCCACCTCGGCCGCCCCGCCGACGGAGGCGCCGTCACGGGCCTGACGCTCCCGGAAGCGCTCGGCGAGCTCCCGCTGGCGGGCCGCGATGAACGAGGAGGTGGCGGCATCGAGCTCCTCCCGGAACGGGCCCCGGTCCAGGGCGATGCCACGGCTGCCGCCCTGCACCTCGATCAGCCGGTCCCGGGTCTCCCGACTCAGGGCGTCCCGCAGCAGGCCGACCGCTCGCACGTCACCGCTGAGCATCACCATGTCGACCGAGCGCTCGCGCAGCAGCTTCTCGACGGACGCGGCGACGGCATCGGCGTTGCGCTCCCAGGAGTCCTCGACGCGCGCCTCGAAGTTGTCGGCCCGCCAGCCGTGCTGCGGGCCGCCGCCGACGCTCGCCTTGTGCAGCACGTCGTGACCGCCCTCGACGGTCGCGTCCTCGCCCAGTCCGTTCGGGCCGTGGCTGATCGACGGGTTCTCCGCGGAGCGCAGATGCAGGTCGGCACCCGCCCGATCGACCACGATCAGCAGCTGGCTGACGGCGAAGGGGATCAGCTGGAGCAGGGGCAGCAGACGGGGGAACTCGCCCCGGTGCGCGGACTCCTGCAGCGGGGGTGCCGGCAGCACCCTGTCCACCAGGATCTCCGTGTCCGTCGCGAAGATCGATCGTCCGTGCCGACCGCCCAGGGAGGAGGGGCTCAGCACGGAGTCCTCGATGCGGGCGAGCAGATCCGACGGTGCGCCGTCGGCGCTGAGGCGGGAGCGCATCTGTGCCCACCTCGCCTCGAGCTCGGCCGCTGCGGAGGGGTCGGTGCGCGTGGTGTCGAGATGGACCGAGAGGAACGGGCCGGACCGGTCGAGAACGGTGGTGAGCCAGGGCAGTTTCACAGGGGACCTCCAGCATGCTCGTCGTGCGGGGAGCGACTCCCAGTTCGGCGTCGTCGCCCCGCCTGGGTCCGTTCAACCCTTCCACGCGGGACCGACCGCCGCAAGCACTTCGCGCACTCCACGGCCGCCGCCGGGCCACGCCGTCCCGCAGGGAGCCCTCACTCCTCCTCCCGGTGCGCCACGCCCGCGGTGCGGGCGACGTCCCGCCAGGTGGCGGCGAGGGAGGCGACATTGGCATGGGCGTTGAGCCCGCTCGGCTGCGGCACCACCCACAGCGGGACGTCCATCGGCCACCCGGTCACCTCGGCCGGGTCCTGGAGCCCCAGCGCGGCCTTCGGCAGCGCGTAGGCGGTGCGGAACGCCGTGATCCCGGCGATGGCGACGGTGCTCGGTCGCAGCACGTTCACCCGATCGACCAGGTCCTCGCCGGCGTGCAGCAGCTCCGCGCGGGTGAGCTCGTCGGCCCGCACCGTGGCGCGCCCGATCATGTTCGTGATCCCGATGCCGCGGTCGTGGAGATCCTGCTCGTCCTCGGGGTCCAGTCCGCGGGATGCGTCGACCAGGCGGGAGGTGAGCCCGGCGCGGTGGAGGGAGGGCCAGAACCGGTTGCCCGGCCGGGCGAAGGGGGCGTTGACCGCTGCGGTCCAGAGCCCGGGGTTGATGCCGACGATGAGCAGGCGCAGCGGCGGGTCGCCGGGCCCGGGGAGCACGTCGTCGATCGCGTCCGGGTCGGGCGTCGCGAACGCGGCCAGATCGTTCCTGGTGGGCTTGCGGCCGGCCAGCGGGGAGGGGCGACGAGTGCTCATCCGACCACCGTACCGGCGGCCGGGGCGCCCGGCGTAGCCTGAGCTCATGCGCCAGATGGAGGCAGGACGACTGCACGTGATCGCGGGGCCGATGTTCGCCGGCAAGACCGAGGAGCTGCTGCGCCGGGTCCACCGGGCCCGGCTGGCCGGGCTCGAGGTCGAGGTGGTCGGCCACCGGCTCGACGTGCGCGGGGGAGCGGACCGGCTGAGCACGCACACCGGGCGCAGCACGCCGGCGAGGATGCTCGAGCGGGCCGAGGAGCTGCGCGGCGCGCTCGGCACGGACGTCTCGCGGCGGCCGGACATCGTCGCCGTCGACGAGGCGCAGTTCTTCGGCCCGGGTCTGGTCCCCGTCCTCGGGGAGCTGCTCGAGGCCGGGGTGCAGGTCGAGGTCGCAGGGCTGTGCGTCACCTTCGACGGCGGTCCCTTCGAGCCGCTGCCCACGCTGATGGCGATGGCCGAGGAGGTCGTGAAGCTCACGGCCGTGTGCACGGTCTGCGGCGCCGATGCCGCCTTCCATGTGCGGCTGAGCGCGGAGGGCGCCCCGGCGCTGAGCGCGACGGCTGCCCACGTGGGCGGGGCCGAGTCCTATCAGGCGCGATGCCGCAGCCACCGGCGGGGTGCGGCGCGGCCCGGCACCGGCTGACCCGTCGGCCGCCGCCCGCAGGCACCGGCCCCGCAGGCTGCGGCGGTCACCCGATCGGGGGTGTGCCCTCCTCGATCGGCTGGAGGCCGTCGAGGTCCCACTGCCCGTCGATGCGGCGCACGAAGAAGCGCACCTCGGACCGGACGGGCCGGCCGTCCCGGGTGAACGACTCGGTGACGTCGAAGATCGCGTAGCCCTGGCGGTTGACCCGGTCGTCGACCGTGTAGTCCGCGGTGCCGCCGCCGGAGAAGGCCGCCTCGAAGTCCGCGCAGCTCGTCAGGCCGAAGGCCTCCCGGAACGTTGCCGTCGTGGCGCTCTCGTAGAGCTCGCAGTCGCCGGTCTCGAGCGCGGCGTAGAAGTCGTCGACCGTGTCCTCCGGGTCGCCGCGGTTCAGGATCTGGTACCCGATGACGATCGCGAAGGCTCCCACCACCAGCAGACCGAGGGCGGTGATGGCGGCGAGCACGAGCCAGTGCCACAGCGGGCGTCCCGGCTTCCCGGGCGAGGGCGGCAGCGGGCGCCCGAGCGGTGCCTGTGCATGGGCCATCGGATGCTCCTTGGGACGACGGCGGCGCACCGGGCGGTGCGACGTACGGCCCCAGTATCCCGCACTCGCGATCGGGCCGCGAGGGGGAACCGTGCCCGTGCCGGGCCCGCCTCACCGCCCGCGGCCCCTCCTGTCGATAGCCTGTCGCTCATGATCGTCACTCCGGACCCGGGCCCCGTCGGCGCGCCGACCAGCAAGGACGCGGCGGGATTCCTCGCACCGTCGGCCGTGCGCTTCACCGGCGCCGTGGGTGAGAGGGCGGAAGCGCCGCTGCCCGCCCCGGCGGGCGGGGAGACGCCCGCCGGCCGGCGGATCGCCCCGGGCGACGTGCTGCGCTGGTTCGTGCATCCGCAGCTGGACGCGGCACAGACCTGGGGCGCGACCTGGGTCGCGGTGGACCTCCTGCTCGACGACGGCAGCCGCCTGTCGGATCACGCACCCCGCGACCAGTACGGGACCCTCGCCACCGCGCCCGGCATCGGCGAGGCCCGGATCCTGCACCCGGACCAGTGGAACGACGTGCAGGTCGATCTCACCGCCGTCGCCGGCCGCACCGTGACCGAGGTGCTGCTGGTCCTCGACGCGCCCGCCGATCCGGACGCCGACCTGCTCGACGAGGTCGAGGACTCCCCGCCGGAGGCCCCCGAGGTCACCGGCTGGGTCGACGGCCCCTACCTCGCGCCGCGCCCCGCGGATCCTCCGCTGTCGGACCCGGTCGCCTGGGTCGACACCCGGCGCGGGACGAACGCCTCCGGCGCCTTCTCCCGCGGCAACACCCTGCCCCTGACCGCGATGCCCAACGGCTTCGCGCTGTTCACCCCGGCCACCGACGCCCGCACCCGGCGCTGGCTGTACGAGTACCACCGCGCGAACGGCCCGGACAACCGGCCGCGCCTGCAGGCGCTGGCGCTCTCGCACCAGCCCAGCCCCTGGATGGGGGACCGTCACCAGTTCCTGATGATGCCGCTGCTGGGCCCCGCGCCCAGGACGGAGCCGGCCGCCCGGGCCCGCGGCTTCGACCACGACCGGGAGACGGCCCGCCCCGATCTGTACGAGGTCGAGCTCGACGGGGACCTCACGATGCGGATCGCCCCGACGGACCACGGGGCGATCTGCGAGATCGACCTGCCCGCCGGGCCCGACACCGGGCACCTGCTGCTCGAGGGAGCGGACGAGCACTCCGGCATCGATGCGGCCGGAGCCGTGTTCGACGGCCGCGTCCAGGCCTGGGTCGACTCCTCACCCGCGCACGGGTACGACCGCGCCGACGGGGCGACCCGCATGTACGTGGTGGCCGAGGTGGTCCCGGCGCCCGTGTCGGTGCAGCGGGCCCGCGACGGCAGCAGCGGCAGCGTGCTGAGCTTCGCGCCCGGCACCCGGCGCGTGACAGTGCGCCTGGCCACCAGCTTCCTCGGCCTCGCGCAGGGGCGGCGCACCTTCGGCCAGGAGCTCGCCGGCCGCTCCTTCGCGCAGGTCCGCGACGCCGCGCACGCTGCGTGGGCGGAGCGGCTGCAGGTGATCGAGGCGCCCGATGCGACCCCTGCGCAGCGTCGCACCCTGTACGGGAACCTCTACCGCCTGAACCTCTATCCGAGCTCCCACTGGGAGAACGCCGGGACCGCCGAGCGTCCGGAGCCGGTGCACGCCAGCCCGGTGCTGCCGGGCAAGGGCGAGGCCACCGAGAGCCGCAGCGACGCGCAGGTGGTCCCCGGGATGCTCTACGTCAACCACGGCTTCTGGGACACCTACCGCACCGCCTGGCCGGCCTATGCGCTGCTGTACCCGCAGCTCGCGGCGCAGCTCGCCGACGGGTTCGTCCAGCAGTTCCGCGAGGGCGGGTGGATCGCCCGCTGGTCCGCTCCCGGGTACGCCGACTGCATGACCGGCACCAGCAGCGACATCGCCTTCGCTGATCTGCAGGTCAAGGGGGTGGCGCTGCCCGATCCGCGGGCCGCCTACGACTCGGGGCTGCGCAACGCCACCGTCGCACCGACCGCGGCCGAGGTGGGGCGGCGGGGCAACGAGCGCGCCGTGTTCACCGGCTACGTCGACACCGACACCGCCGAATCCGTCTCATGGACGCTGGAGGCGCACCTGAACGACTTCGGCCTCGCCGCCCAGGCCCGGCTGCTCGCCGCCCGCGCCCGGGAGGACGGGGACGAGCAGGCGGCCGCTCAGCTGCGGGAGGAGTCGAACTACCTCCGCGCCCGCAGCCTGAACTACCCGCTGCTGTTCGATCCCGCGATCGAGTTCTTCCAGGGCCGCCGACCCGACGGCGGCTTCGCGCAGAGCCCCGAGGAGTACGACCCCGAGGTGTGGGGCGGGGACTACACCGAGACCGACGGCTGGAACTTCGCCTTCCACGTCCCGCACGACGGCGAGGGCCTGGCGGCCCTGTACGGCGGCCGGGAGATGCTCCGTGGGCGCCTCGAGCAGTTCTTCGCCACCCCCGAGCGGGCGGACCGTCCCGGCAGCTACGGGGGCGTCATCCACGAGATGGTCGAGGCACGTGCGGTGCGGATGGGACAGTTCGGCATGTCCAACCAGCCCTCGCACCACATCCCCTTCCTCCACCACCACGTGGGCGCACCCGAGGAGGCCTCCCGGATCGTGCGCGAGGTGCACCGCCGGCTGTTCGTCGGCGAGCAGATCGGTCAGGGATATCCGGGCGACGAGGACAACGGCGAGATGAGCGCCTGGTGGCTGCTGACGGCGCTGGGCCTGTACCCGCTGCAGCTGGGCACGACCCGCTATCACCTGGTGGCGCCGCTGTTCCCGCGGGCCACCGTGCACCCCCTGGGCGGGGAGCCGTTCTCCGTGACGACCGAATCTGCCGATCCCGGCGACACCTGCATCATCGGCATGAGCGTCGACGGCCGGGAGCACGGGGACTCCTGGATCGACCACGCCGATCTGCGCGGGAACCTCCACCTGCGCCTGGCCGCGGAGCCGCAGGGCTGGGGCGGGGTCCCGCCGTCGCCGAGCAGGCCGGGGGAGCGGCCGCAGCCGCTGCGGGATCTGTTCGCCGCCGACCCCGCCGATCCGCTGCGCGACGACGACTCCCGCACCGAGCAGCAGTTCGCCGCCGCGGCGGCGGTGATCGACCTGCCGGAGCTGGGCGAGCCGCAGCAGGCCCGCTTCCTCACCCTCACCTCCTCCGCACACCCCGGAGCGGATCCCATCGCCTGGCGGCTCGAGGGGTCCGAGGACGGCCGCACCTGGGAGACGCTCGACGAGCGCTCCGGGCAGACGTTCCGGTGGCGGCGCCAGACCCGGCCCTTCGAGATCTCCTCCCCGCGGCCGTGCCTGCATCACCGCCTGGTGATCACGGACTCCGAGGGACCGCTGCGGCTGGCCGAGGTGGAGCTGCTGGGCTGAGCGCCGCACGGGCGCCGCACCAGCCTGCTCCCGTCGAGCGCGGGAGTGCCGGCGCGCCGGTCCAGCAGCACCCACGGGAGCGTCATCAGCGCCCAGACCACGGCGATCAGCACCGCCTCGACGAGCAGGTACTGCGGCCACGGACCGAGCAGGTCCAGGATCGAGGGGCCGTCCGGGGCGCGGTTGAGGTAGCCGTAGTTCGCGCCGGTGAGCGCATTGCCGGTGACCGCGATAGCCGCCCAGAGCGCCGTCGCACCGTACGCGACCCCGTAGCCCCGCCAGGTGGGGTGGAAGCGCAGCCCCCACACCAGCACGACGGGACCGAGCACCCCGCTGAGATGCGCGATCCAGTACTCGACGAACTCCAGCGGGATCCACACGAAGTAGTTCACGTCCGGGGTGAGCACCGACTGCATGTTCAGCGTCAGCCCCCAGAACCAGCTCACCACGATCGCCCACGGCGCGCGTGTGATCAGCGCGATCGGGAGCAGGAAGCGCAGCGCATCGGAGTAGTGCAGCGGCAGCGACTCGTCGATGTTCCAGGCCCAGGGCATGACGCCCCAGAGCGTCCAGAGCACGGAGTTGAGCAGCAGCACCCAGCCGGCACCCCGCAGCATCCGCTCCACGCGGGCCGGCTCGCCGCGCCGGGCCCAGCGCACCAGCACCACCGCCGCGACCACGAGCAGGGCGAGCATGCTCAGGTGCGCGCCGCCGTAGGCCGGCATGTGCCCCAGCGTCCCCTCGGCCAGGAGGATGGCGTGCTCGTCGCTCACAGTGCCGAGCATACGAGAGGCGCCCCCCCGCGGGGGGGCGCCGCACGACGATGGAGCGGCCTGCTCAGGCGGCCGCGCCCTGGCGGCGCTGCCCGAGCTCCTTCAGCAGGCTCACCAGCGCACCGGCGACCAGGGTGCCGGCGAGGACGGCGAGCACGAATCCCCAGACCGGGGAGATCGCGAAGGCGACGAAGATGCCGCCGTGCGGTGCCTGGGAGCCGACGGACAGGGCCATCACCAGCGCGCCGGTGACCGCGCCGCCGGCCATCATCGAGGGGATCACGCGCAGCGGGTCCGCCGCGGCGAAGGGGATCGCGCCCTCGCTGATGAACGCCGCGCCCAGCAGCCACGCCGTGGTCCCGTTCTCCCGCTCGACCGGGGAGTACAGACGCCGGCGCGCCACCGTGGACAGCGCCATCGCCAGCGGGGGCACCATCCCGGCCGCCATCACGGCGGCCATGATCTCGAAGGACGCCTCGGTGCCCTGCGAGAGGCCTGCGGTGGCGAACAGGTAGGCCGCCTTGTTCACCGGCCCTCCCAGGTCGAAGCACATCATCAGGCCGATGATCACGCCGAGCAGGATCGCCGAGGAGCCGGACATCCCCGTCAGGCCGTCCTGGAGCGCGGTCATCAGCGCGGCCAGCGGGCGGCCGAGGAACAGCAGCATCAGCCCGCCCACCACGAGGGTGGTCACCAGCGGGATGATCACCACGGGCATCAGCCCGGCCAGCCAGCGCGGAGGCGTCAGCGTGGTGAACCACAGCGCGACCAGCCCGGCGAGCAGCCCGGTCACCAGGCCGCCCAGGAAGCCGGCGCCGACGGCGAGGGAGATCGCCCCGCCGATGAACCCGGGCGCGATGCCGGGGCGGCCGGCCAGGCCGAACGCGATGTAGCCGGAGAGGGCGGCGACCAGGAAGCCCATGCCGAGGTCGCCCAGGGTGAACAGGACCGCGCCGAGGTAGAGGGCGAGCCCTGCGCGGTCGGTCTGCAGCGTGCCGGTCGCCCCCTCGTACTCCTGCGCGCCCGGGAGGGAGGAGAGCGAGAAGCCGGTCGCGACGTCCTGGGCGACGAAGGCGACGTCGAACCCTCCGATCAGGAAGCCGAGCGCCATCAGCAGACCACCGGCGGCGACGAAGGGGATCATGTAGGACACCCCGGTCATCACGGCGCCCTGGAGGCGGCGCGGCCAGGACTGCCTGCCCGCCGAGCCCGTATCCTCCTCCGCCGCGCCGCCGGAGGGGACGCGGGTGGCCGAGGGGTCGGAGGCGGCGGCGACCGCCTCGTCGATCATCTGGGGGCCGTGCGAGATCGCGCGCTTGACGGGGTGCTCCACGAGCGGCAGGCCCGCGAACCGCTCCCGTCCGGAGACGTTGACGTCCGCGGCGACGATCAGCGCGCTCGCCGCGGCGATCTGCTCCTCGGTGAAGGGGGTGATGCCGCCGGATCCCTGGGTCTCCACGTGCAGCTCGACGCCCTTGTCCTTCGCGGCGGTCTCGAGGGACTCGGCCGCCATGTAGGTGTGGGCGATGCCGGTGGGGCACGAGGTGATCGCCAGCAGCACCGGTGCGCCCTCGGATCCGGCGGTCGCGGACGCGGCCGGGGCGGCCGTCCCCGCGGCCTCGGCGTCGTCCTCGGCGGCGGCCTCGCCGGTCGTCGCCCCCGGGGTGCCCTGCGTCCCCGATGCCTGCTGCGGGGCGGGGTCGAGGGCGCTCATCACGAGGTCGGAGACCTCCTTCGGCTCCGTCGCGGCGCGGAGCTCGGCGAGGAACTCGGGGCGGATCAGCGCGCGCGAGAGCTGGGCGAGCAGCTGCAGGTGCTGGTCGTCGGTGCCGGCGGGCGCCGCGATCCCGATGACGAGATCGGCCGGTCCGTCGGCGGCGCCGAAGTCGACGGGCTCGGCCAGGCGGAGCATGCCGAGGGCCGCCTCCTGCACCGCCTCGGTGCGGCAGTGGGGGATCGCGAAGCCGCCGGGCATGCCGGTGGCGAAGGACTCCTCTCGCTTGAGCAGCCCGGCTTCGAGCCCGTCGCGCTCGGCGCGGCCGGTCGCGGCGATGAGGTCGGCCATCAGGCCGATCACGGCGTGCTTGTC
>CAZHSL010000032.1:0-14601 GCA_964535185.1 uncultured Corynebacterium sp. | reverse complement strand
GATGACCGCGTACGCGGTGGAGCTCTCCACGCCCACGACTCTCCTCAGATCCGGTGCCGACGACGGCGTCGGCACATGCGGCCGCCCTCGGGCCATCATCCCCTATTTGCCCGATTTACACTAGATGTCCGGCGTGGCACGATGGGGGGACCTGCATCACCACGGCAGGCAGGTTCTCGCCCGGGAGGCACTGTGATCGCTGAGTCGTACCGCCAGCTCGCGTATGCGCAAAAGGGGCACGCCCGTGGGGCCCCCGCCTACTCGGTGTACGTGAACCGGCGCATAGGGCGCGCCCTCGCTGCAGGAGCTCACGGTGCAGGGCTGACTCCCAATCAGGTCTCCGCGATCAGCGCAGTGCACTCCTTCGCCGCCATCGGGCTCATCGCGCTCGCGCCGATCGTGCCTGCTACCGGGGTTGTCATCAGCCTTCTTTTGTTGCTCGGGTATGCCTGGGACTCGGCGGACGGCCAGGTGGCCCGTCTGCGGGGAGGTGGAAGTGCTCAGGGGGAGTGGTTGGACCACTTCATCGATGCACTGAAGATCTCAACTCTGCACCTAGCCGTGCTCGTCGGCATGTTCCGCGCCCTGCCTGAGGAGTCGAGCTGGCAGTTGGTGATCCCGCTCGCGTTCGGGGCGACGGCAACCACCACATTCACTGGCATGCTCCTGAATGATCTGCTCAAAGGTAAGCATGGTGAAGACTCAACTCATGCGCGCGGTGGCGGGACGATGCGCCGCTCTATTCTCGTGCTGCCCACCGACTTCGGTCTGGTGTGCCTTGTGTTCGTGCTGTGGGGGTGGCCGACGGCGTTCCTCGTGGGCTATGCGGGATTGGCGTTAGTGGCGGTCGCTTTCCTCGCGCTGGCGGCCGTCAAATGGTTCCGAGAGATGGGCGCCCTCGGGAGGGCGGGGTGACCTCCGAACTGCTTCTATTGGTGTGTGCGGCGAACGTCTGCCGCTCCCCGTTCGCGGAGCTGCTGCTGCGGAGGGAGCTCTCCGGCCTTCCTGGCATCCACGTCGAGAGCGCGGGGACGCGCGTGATTGAGCCCTCTCGGATCTGCGCTCTCGTTCGCGATCGAGACGAGGGTGAGGATTGGGCTCTGGCGGGCGAGGAGCACCGCTCCCGCGCGGTCGCCGCGGGGCTGCTGAGGGGGGCGTCGTTGGTCCTTGTGGCGGATCGGGGTGTGCGTTCCGAAGTGGTGGAGGCTCTCCCGGAGGTTCGTGACCGAGTGTTCACCTTCCTCGATGCCGCTCATGGAGCCGAGGGGTTCGGCCCTGAATCCCCGTTGCGAGGAACCGGAACGCTCGTCCGCTTCGCTGCGCACTTGGACGCCCGTCGAGCGGTCCGTGGCCCGGAGCTCGCGCGGCGTTCCCTGTTCCAATCCCGGCGTGAAGTGGACCGTTCGAGTATCCGGGACGGTCATGGTCACTCCGTGCGAGCGCATGAGCGCTCGCTGCGAGAGGTGTCCGAGGCCATGACTGTCGTCGCTTCAAGTCTGTGCGGTGCGAGTGGCACCCATCGACGGGCGACCTAATGTCCGATTTGCCGCTTGTGCGTAGTATGTCGCAGATCATACACTCTGTTTGATTCACCTTCCGCGATGCCGTCGCAGGGAGGCCGACCTTCGGAGGGGTGGGGGATCGTGAGCGACGCTGATGTGCATCGGCTGGGCCGCGGTACTGGGCGTTCAGTGCTGACGGCCATTGCTGGGTCGATCCTCCTTGCGATGGTGCTCGGAGGTTGCGTCTCGGAACCGCAGGAGGCGCCGACGCCCGTGGCTGAGGGCGGCACGGCTCACGACGAGGACCCCATCGTGACCACCGGTCCCTCGCCCGGCGACGGTCCCACCCCGACCGTAGCCCCTGCGCCCACCGGCGCTCCTTCGGGGCAGTCCTCGCCCAGTGACGATCCCACAACGCCGTCGGGCCAGCAGACCGAGGGGCCGTCGTCAACCGATGGATGGAAACCGCCGGTCGATCCGGCGGCGGAAGGGCCGACGGGCGCACCCGTACTGCCTGAGGTGCACGGCGCACTCGAGGAGGACCTTGTACTTCCGACCGGGATCGAAGTGAGCCTCGTGTCCCTCACTACCACCACGATCGAGGGAAAGACCCCAGGAGAGTACTCGGGGTCCGCCGTGGTCGTGGAAGTCCGACTGACCAACGGCTCCGAGGAGCCGCAGTTCGTCGACTCGGCCGTCGTCTCGCTTGTCGCCGACGACGGAGAAGCCGGCGTGCCTACCTGGGCTTCGCCGTATGCGCCCTTCCAGGGCGAGGTGCCGGCCGGTGGAAGCGCTGACGGCACCTACGTCTTCATGCTCGATCCTGCGCTTGATCGCGCAGTGAGCGTGAGCGTCAACCCGGCGGCTGGCGAGCCCATCGCGGTCTTCGCCGGAGAGACCTCCTGAGACATCGTCGTCCCCTGCGGACCGGAAAGCCGAGACCAACACCATGCACCCCTCTGGACGTCTTCCCGCATCGGTGGGCCGAGCACTCGCCCTCCTTCTGACGCTAGCGATGATCAGCATCGGCCTCACAGCCGTACTCCGGCCGGGCGCACAAGCCAATGAAGCCCAGCTGCCATCGCCGCCTCCGCTACTCCAGCGCGACGAGAACGTCGTCACCTCTGATCCGATTCCCACTGTGCAGATCGACAACGGCTACGTCTGGGCGCAGGACACAATCGGGACCACGGTCTATGCGGTTGGCGACTTCGACAACGCCCGGGAGCCGCTGGCCGCCCCGGGCACGGCACTCACTGCCCGCTCGAACGTGCTCGCTTACGATATCGATACCGGGCAGCTGCTCCCGTTCGCTCCAGAAGTCAACGGTGTGGTCAAAGCAGTTGCCGCCTCGCCGGATGGCAGCCGTATCTATATCGGCGGGTCATTTACCCGCGTGAACGGGCAGGCTCGGTGGGGTATTGCGGCTCTCGACGCCTCGACCGGGCAGCTCGTGCCCGGTTTCTCGCCTGCCGTGGGCGGTACCGGTGTGTACGCGCTGGTGGCCCAGGGGTCCATGGTCTACGCCGGCGGCCTGTTCACTCAGGCCAACGGGGTGGCGCGGAGAAATCTTGCCGCCTTCAGTGCGGCCAACGGAGCGGTGATGCCGTGGGCACCCCAGACGAATCTTCAGGTCGATGCGATGGTAGCGGATCCCGGTGGGGACAAGATCATCGCCGGTGGACGATTCTCCGAGGTTAACGGCAACACCGCGATGCGCGGCGCAGTCGCTCTGGACGGCATGACGGGCGAGGTCGACACCGGCTGGGCCCTCGTTCAGACCGTGAAGAACGGGGCCACGACGGGTAAGGCCGGGATTTTCTCGCTGAATGCTGATGACACCGCCGTCTACGGAACCGGATGGGTCTATGCCGGTGTGACGATCGGTAACCTCGAAGGTACTTTCGCCGCTGAGGCGGACTCCGGTGAAGTGCGATGGATCGCCGACTGTCTCGGCGACCACTACGGCGTGTATTCGACGGGAGAGACTGTCTACACGACCAGCCACACGCATGCTTGCTCCACCATGGGACTGCACCCTGAGCAGAATCCGCGCGAGCACCGCTACGCCGAGGCCTATACGGCCGAGGTGCGCGGCACCCTCGGGCGGAACCCCCACGCGGGCGGCACGTATCAGAACTGGGAGGGCACCCCAGCGCCCTCCGCTTATGCCTGGTACCCGGACTTCTACGTAGGAACCACCACGGGCATGGGCCAGGCCGGGCTCTCGATCGCAGGCGTGGGCGACACGATCTCGATCGCGGGCGAGTTCCAAGGAGTGAATCAGGGCCGTTTCGAAGGCATCGTCCGCTTCTCCACAAATCCGCCCGGCGGGGCAAAGGACGGCCCGCGACTGACCGCTTCGACCTGGCAACCTACCGCGAACTCGCACGTCCCTGGCCGGGTGCGTGTTTCCATCCCGGCCAACTGGGATCGCGACGATCTGAACCTGACGTACGAGCTGCGGCGTTCGGGCAGCAGTACGCCGGTCGCGACGACCACGGTCGCCTCAACGTGGTGGGATCAGCCCACCGTGACGCTCGAGGACACCACTGCGTTCCCTGGTGCTTCGAACAGCTACTCCGTCGTGGCGCGCGACGGGGACGGTAACACGCGCTCCAGTGCGCCTGTGACAGTAACCGTCGCGGCTGGCGACCCCGCCGAGTATGTGGAAGCCGTCCTTGACGACGCGCCGCAGCTGTATTATCCCCTCGGGAGCACCCTGCAGGATTGGGCCGGGGCCAACCCGGCAGAGGCCGGCAGCGGCGTCAGCGCAGACCCCCAGGGCATTGCGAGTTCCGCAACCGGCAGTTCCGTCGTGAACGGCTCCACCTCGGGGCGCATCTCCTCGGGTGCCCGAGCATCGATGGGAACCGAGTTCTCGTCCGAACTCTGGTTCCGCACCACCACGAGTCGCGGAGGGAAGCTCCTCGGCTACGGGGACGCGTCCTCCGGGACATCCGGCAGCTACGACCGGCATCTCTACATGCGCAACGACGGCAGGCTGGTGTTCGGTGTCTATCCCGGCGAGGTGCGCACCGTGCAGAGCACCGATCGCTACGACGACGGCGCGTGGCACCACGCGGTCGCTACGTTGAGCGCGGATGGGCAGATGCTCTACGTGGATGGCGAACTCGTAGCAGTCGATCCGTCCACGACCACGGCTCAGGACTACCTCGGCTACTGGAGGATCGGCGGCGACAATCTCAGCGGGTGGCCGAACCGTCCGAGCTCCGACTGGTTCAGTGGCGCGATCGACGAGGTCGCGATCTATGACCGCGCCCTCACGCCGGGCCAGATCAGCACCCACTACGCCATCGGCTCCGGGCTCGACGCACCGACCGCGGCCTTCACAGCGATCGCCGACGAGGCACAGGTGAGTGTCGACGCGAGCGGATCCTCCGCAGCCGGCACCGCGACCATCGTCGAATACCGCTGGGACTTCGGCGATGGTACCGGGAGCGTGACGGGGAAGACCGCCGAGCACACCTATAGCACCACGGGGACCTACATAGTCACGCTCACCGTGAAGGACAGCAACGGACTGCTGTCCAGCACTACCCGCGAGATCTCCGTCCTCGGACCGAACCTGCCACCTACCGCCGATTTGGGGATCACCGTCGAAGGCCTCGGTGTCAGTGCGGACGGCACGGGCTCGACGGACCCGGACGGCACGATCGTGTCCTACCTCTGGGACTGGGGAGACGGGACCACCTCGACCGGGGAGCGCGCCTCGCACGTTTACGCGGCCGTAGGCGAGTACACGGTGACCCTCGAAGTGACTGACGACCGTGGCGGCTTGGCTCAGGCCTCGCGCACGATCAGCACGTCACACGCGGACCCTGTTGCACGGTTCACGCCGTACACGACAGGTCTGCTGGTCAGTGCCGACGCCGGGGACTCCAGTGCCTCGGACGGCGCCTCGCTCGAGTACAGCTGGGACTGGGGCGACGGCAGTGATCCCACCACCGGCGCGGTGGGGACCCACACTTACGTCGAGGATGGCGTGTACGAGATAGAACTCACCGTCACGGATAGCTTCGGCTCCACAGGCACGACCGTTCAGTCAGTGACTGTGGCGGCAGAGGCGGTCGCCGCCTCAGACACTTTCACTCGCACTATCGGAAGCGGTTGGGGTGCGGCCGAGGAGGGCGGCACCTGGAGTCCGGTGGGGGGCAGCGCTGCCGTGGCCTCTGTCGCAGACGGGACCGGCGCGCTGAACCTGGCCGCCGGTAGCGGACGCAGCGTGGTGCTCCAGGGTCCCTCACTGCTCCAGAGCGGGACGACCTTCACGTACACGCTCGACGGAGCCCCGTCCAACGGTGCGCTGTACGTGGGCTCCGAAGCCAGATACTCCGGTGGGGCCAGCTATCGGACTCTTGTCTGGCATCGTGCCGACGGCAGCTCTTGGCTGCTTATCCAGCGCAACGGAACCGTGATCGCATCCCTCCCCGGCACGCCCTCCGCGTGGGAGGCAGGAAGTTCTTTCCACATGCGCAGCGAAGTGGTCGGGGAATCGACGCCGACGATCCGGATGAAGGTCTGGCCCGCCGGCTCCGGAGAGCCCGCGGCCTGGCAGCTCGAGACGATCGACACCTCCGACAACGCGCTGACTGGTACTGGTTCCTCGTCGTTGTACGCATACCGCGCTGGTTCGGGGACGGGCGAGGCGCCGATCCGCTTCGATGACTATCGACTGCAGGATCTCAGCGGTCCGCAGCCGCCGGCACCGAACCTCCCACCGACGGCTACGTTCACCGTCGCCGCCGCCGGTCTCGACGTCGAGGTCGACGCCGCAGGATCCGAGGACCCAGACGGCTCCATCGTCACGTATGCCTGGGACTTCGGAGACGGTGCCACGGCTTCGGGATCCACCGCGAGCCACACCTACGCAGAGCCGGGCACCTACATCATCACTCTCTCCGTCACCGATGATGACGGCGAGACCCGGACGACCTCCACCTCACAGGTGATGACCGAGCAGGTGTTCGTTGCTGCGGATACATTCTCCCGCACAGAGAGTGCTGGCTGGGGAACTGCCGACACCGGCGGCGTCTGGTCGGTGACTGGGGGGTCCACGTCCGCGGCCTCCGTCAGCGACGGATCGGGAATCTTGGCACTTTCTGCCGGCGCCGGGCGCAGTATGGTTCTGAATGAGACCTCTCTGCGAGAGAGCGGTTCGTCGATGTCGTATACGTTGACCGGCCCCCCACAGTCCGGCGCGCTGTACGTGGGTCTTGAGTCACGCTTCGATGGCAGCAGTGTCTACCGGTCGACGGTGTGGCACCGCGCCGACGGCACCATGTGGCTCCTCGTCCAGCGGCGTGGCGCGGTCATCGGTCTGATGCCATTGTCTGGCCGCTCCTGGGACTCGGGTGACACGTTCCGACTGCGGACCGAGGTCTCCGGGGCGGGCGCGACCACGATTCGCGTCAAGCTGTGGAGCGAAGGCTCGGACGAGCCGTCCGAGTGGCAGCTTGAGGTAGAGGATGCCTCGGGTACTGCCGTAACGAGTGCCGGTGCGCCCGGTGTGTACGCCTACCGCGCTGGCTCGGGGAACGGACAAGCACCGGTGCTCGTCGACGATGTCGAGGTGGCGGAACTGGCCGAGGCACCGCTAGGAGCGAAGGCGGCCGTCCAGGCTGATCCGACAGCGGCCATGGAGACCCCAGAAGCCCTGCCGGGCTCACCTGCGCCGGAGACCGGGACCGACGAGGTCGAGTCCGAAGCGGAGGCGCCCGACGAGCCCGGCGCGGAGGAACCCACAATGCCCGCTCCCGAGTCCAAGGGTGAGGCTGAGGGCGCCGCTCCCACCCCCGAAGCCAAGGAGGATGGCAAAGGACAAGAGCCGAACACCACCGCTGAGGAAGGGCCGGTGCCTGACCCGACAGAGGAGATCACGCACGGCCCAGGATCAGTCCCCGACCCGGCAACGGCCCCCACATCCGAGGAAGGATCGGCCTCCGACCCGATAGGGGAGACCGCCCCCGAGGAGAGATCGGTTTCCGATCCGGCCTCGGAATCTGAGAGCGAACCGGAGCCGATTCCCGAGGAGGGAGACCCGAGCCCGACAGTGCCGGAGCGCTCGACGACAGGCGACGCCTTCGACCGATCTGACGCCCCCGGCTGGGGAGAAACTCCGGCCGGAGCGGAGTGGAGGATCGACGGGCTTGCTACTGAGTCCCTGAGCATCGAGGACGGCTCGGGCCGGATCGATCTGGTGCCCGGCACCACCGGGAGGGTACTCATGGACGCCGCGTCCCGTGGCGGGGACGGCCTGGAGGCGGAGTTCGTACTCCACGGCGACGGGACGGCCGTCGAAGGCACGGAGATCGGTGTTGCAGCCCGTGCGAGTGAGCAGGGTGAATACGTAGTCACGGCCGAGGCGGGCCATGACGGTGCGGTGATGCTGAGGGTGTACGCGGATGACGAGGAACTGGAGGCCATCGAGCTTGAGGGCGTGAGGATGGAAATCGGCAGAGCATACGTGTTGCGTGTATCCGTGGTGGGCTCCAGGCCGACCACGATCTCAGCGAGCCTATGGGCTGCGGACAGCAAGCAGCCGGAGGACTGGCAGCTGGTCGTCGAGGATGGCACAGGACCTCAGCTGAGTGAAGGCGCGGCGGGGCCAGAGGTCAGCCGCCCATCCGGGTCGCGTGGCGACCTTGCCGTGTCTTTCGAGCGCTTCGAGGTGTCGCCATCCGCGTAGGATCCAACGCATGACCAATGGTGCTGCGCCGGCACTCCTGGTGCTCGGCGCGCTGTCGGGAGCGGTGATTGCGCTCTTCGTCCTGCGTGCGATGCCTCGCGCATCGCTCGTTCTATGGTCGGCTGTTTTGTTCCTCGTCCCGGTCTGGATTGGGGTGGGCCTGGGTGTGCACTGGCCCGCGATCATCGTGGTCACGGTGTTGCTCCTGGTCACCTACCGCGCGACGGTGCCACTGCTGCCAGTGGATCTGCTCATGGCGGGCTTCGTCGCGGTGGTTCTGGGGCTGTACCTGCTGGGGGAAGTGGCTCTCCCCGCGACCGTCACCGTGATGCTTGAGTGGGTCCTGCCGTACATGCTGGGTAGAATGCTGCTGGCCCGGGTACGGACTGGTTGGGTCACCTCCACACTGACGATATTCGCCGTGATCGCCGCGTTGCTGGCCGTGATCGAGTTCGTGACGTCGTACAACTTGTTCGTGCAGATCCCTGGCTCCGAGCCGCTCTACTCCTCGTGGAACACGCTCCAGGCGCGCGGCGGAATCCTTCGCGCGGAGGGCGCCTTCGGCCATTCGATCGCTCTGGGCTCCACGCTCGCGATGTCGTGCGCTTTCGCGATCGCCGCTCCGTGGCGCGCAACGTGGAAGATCGCCGCGGTCGCAGTGATCTCGAGTGCCACCGTGCTCACCTTCAGCCGTGCCGGGCTGATCACGATGGTACTCACGGTCGTGTTGTCGATCTGGCTGCTCCCGGGAATCGCTCGCCGATGGCGAGTAGCGGCGACTGGGATCGGCGCTCTGGCGGCGGTATTCGTGTTGCCAGTGGTGCAGAACGTCCTGAGCGATGCGGGGGAAGAGGCCGCAGGAAGCGCCGGGTACCGCACCGACCTTCTGGTCCTGCTCGGGCAGGCGCGAGTTCTCGGAGACGCGGGGCCGTGGCAGACGCTCGTCGACGGGGATTACTACCTGGGCTACTTCGCACGCTCCGTAGACAACGCGCTCGTCCTCACCCTC
The DNA here is from genome assembly GCA_964535185.1 of uncultured Corynebacterium sp. Taxonomy (GTDB): domain Bacteria; phylum Actinomycetota; class Actinomycetes; order Actinomycetales; family Dermabacteraceae; genus Brachybacterium. Next base: position 5,381 of record CAZHSL010000032.1, on the reverse strand, counting down.
CTCAGGTACGGGGCGGTGCCCACCATCCTGGTGTTCGGCATCATCCTCTGGGCCGCCCTGCAGCTTCTTCGCCGCGACGCCCGAGGTCCGGCGTCCGTTGCAGTGATGTGCCAATTGCCCGGAATGGTCGTTGTCGCCCTGATCACGCAGTATGGTGCTTTTCTATGGTTCTGCGTGGGTCTCGCACTGTCATGGAAGTGGGCAAGAGCGAGGGAAGTCCCGGGAGCGCGGGAGAGCGTTCCGCCGGACGGCGAGGTGAAAAGCTGCAACCGGCCAGTGGGGGCCGGGACCTTCCAGGTGGATGGGCGCGACAAAAGGGGGACATCGTGACGGAGCAGAAGTTGACCCTGCACGCGATGTTTGTCGCTGTGCGGAAGCTCTGGTGGCTCGTGGTGCTGCTCGCTTTCGTGGGGGGAGCAGCCTCCTTTGGGGTCTCAGCTATGCAGACCCCTCAGTACCGCTCCACAGCCTCCCTGCACTTTGCGCTGAACCAGGGCGCTTCTGCAGTGGACCTCAATCAGGGATCTGCGTATACCCAGAGTCAGATGCTCTCCTATGCACAGCTCGTCCAGGGCTCGCGCGTGCTTGATCCGGTAGTCGAGGATCTCGATCTCGACCTGTCCACACGGGAGCTGGCCAAGCACATCGAAGTGTCGATACCGCAGGACACGGTGACAATGCGGATCACTGCCACCACGACGGATCCGCAGCTGTCCGCTGATCTCGCTACGTCGGTCAGCGAACACCTCATCGATGCGGTGAAGGAGATCGCACCCGCAGATCCGGAGGGAGCGCCCACGCTCACCGTGGTGATCTACGATGATGCCGTCCCGCCGAAGTACCAGTCATCTCCGAACAAGACCAAGGATGCGCTGATGGGGGCGGCGGTCGGAGTCGCCATTGGGTTGGCGCTGGCGCTGGTGCTCCTCGCTCTCGATACCCGCGTCCGCACCGAGGAAGAACTCGCGGAGGCGACGGGCCTTCCCGTGCTTGGCGTCGTCTCCCGCTCGCGGCTCCTCGGTCAACGTTCCATCGCCATGCTCCAGCAGCGGCTCAGCTGGACCACGGAAGAGTTCCTCCGCATCCGCTCGACTCTGGCATACGCCGATGTTGTCTCTACGGTGAAAGTTCTGCTCGTGACGGCGTGCCGCCCAGGGGAGGGGAAATCCACTATTTCGGCGAACCTCGCGATGGCGCTCGCCGGGAATAGCGATCGAGTGTTGCTCATCGACGCGGATCTGCGGCGGCCGCGGGCGCACGAGTATGCAGGTATCGACGGCTCGGTTGGGCTCACCAACGTTTTGCTCGAGGAGGTCAGCATCGATGTAGCGGTCCACCGACTGAAGGGAACAGATCTGGCCCTCCTCCCTGCCGGAAAGATCCCGCCGAACCCTGCTGATCTTCTGACGTCTTCACGGTTCGCGGCGCTGGTGCGGGAGATGGGTAAGAAGTACACCTACGTGGTCATTGACTCGCCACCGGTTCTGAGCGTCGCGGACGCCACGCTCCTGAGCCCGATCGTGGACGGCGTGGTGCTGGCGGTCGACGCCACCAGGACCCGGCGCGCTGCGCTGAGCAAGAGCGTCAAGATGCTGGAGGCGAGTGGGGCACGCTTGCTGGGAACCGTGCTGAACCGCGCGAAGCCGGAGCGGCGCCGCGAGAATTACTACGCCGAGGATCCCGAGTGATCGGCGGCATCTGGACGATCCGTCGCTCGCACCTCTCCGGCTGAGTCGGGTTCTGTAGGTGTTCGCAGGAACGCTCTGAGGAGCGCGGTGAGTTGAACCGTTACGGTGTCAGGCGCTTGGAACAGCCAGCACACGGGCACGGCGGCCTTCCTGCGTGCCAGCAAGGCACCAAAGAGCGCGGCACCGGCGAGATTCACCGCAGAGAGCGGCAGGATTCCGAGCTCGGCGATCGGGGTCTGCGAGAGCAGCGCCATCACCGGGAAGTGACTGACGTAGAACACGATCGAGGAGCGGCCGAGGAACTCCAGGCTCTGTGTCATGGGCCCACGGCCAGCGCGGGAGAAGACTCCTATGAGCGCCAGAGCTCCGAGGATGCTGAACGGTGCTCCCCAGGTCTCATAGTGGAGAGACTCAGGAAACGCCACCGACAGGCTGCCGAAGGCTACCGCCGGCGCCGCGAACAACGCCGTCACCCGTGGACGCGTCATGCATTCGATCAGTTTCGGTCTGCGGGCGAGAAGGTTGCCCGTGAAGAAAAAGACGGCGAAGTAGCCCATCCGCTGTTCCATCGTCCCTGCGTCGAGAAGTATTCCACTTAGGGCGGCTGCTGCGATCGGCGTCCACGCAGGAAGGCGCGTCAAGAAGGGTGCTGCGGCGTAGTACACCCCGATGAAGAATAGGAACCACAGGTAGCTGGTCGCGTACCAGGCATGCCAATGCCACCAGGGGATTCCTGACTGGTCCAGGAACGTCACCTCCGCGATGAGCACCCAGGCCACGTATGGCCAAAGAACCATCGAGAACTTTCCGGCGAGGTATCTGGGTAATGGTTTGCGCAGTGAGCGTGCCAGCAGCATCCCGGACAGGAGCATCAGAGTGGGCATCCGGAAAGGGAGGAAGAACGCGTTGACCGAACGTATGGCCTCCGGCATCACGACGTCGTACATAGCGGGCACGGCACTCGCATGCCAGAACAGCAACAGGAGGATAGCGGTGCCTCGCACGGCGTCCATCCAGGCCATCCGCGTTCCTTTAGTGAGCACCGGGCTGGTGGGCATCACATGTCCCCTCGTCGCAGAGAGTCGTGGTGGTGCGGAAGGCCGGGGTGTGCAGCATCATCGCCCCGCCGCACCTCAGAGAAGAGCGCCAGGCGCATATCGTAGCAAAATGGACATACCGGGCGATAGGCTGTCAGTAGCCCCGGAAACGTCGGGGAGATCTTTGGGGCGGGAGCCCCCGGGGAGGCAAGGGCGTGGCGAGAACTCTCGACGAGGCGATCTCCGAGGTCGTGGACGCGGGCAACTGCAGTGGTTGTGGAGCATGCACCCTGATGGATTCGGGCCTCTCCATGGCCCTGGACCGGGACGGCTTCCTGCGTCCGGTGCGCAAATCCGGAGGCGCGATTCCTGATGGAGAGCACGTGGCACGGTTTGAGAACATGTGTCCTGGCCGAATGGTCTCTTCGCCGCGGCCTCCTGGCGCTTCCCGTCATCCCCAGCTCGGCTCCTACCTCGAATCATGGGTGGTCTGGGCCTCGGATCCGGAGTCGAGGCACCGCGGTGCGAGCGGTGGTGCGCTGACAGCTCTTGCCACGTGGCTCACAGAGACGGGCCGGTCGAACCGAGTGCTCGGAGCGGCGGCCGCTGTGCGTCCGCAGCGGACGGTCTCGGTGACGATCACCGACAAGGCGACCGCGCTGGCAGCCGCAGGTTCACGTTATGCACCGGTGGCGACGCTGGCTGCTCAGGGCTCGCTCGACGAGTTCGGTGCAGTGATCGCAAAGCCCTGTGAGGTCAGTGCCCTCGCTCGGCTAGCGCACGGAAAGCCGGCGGAAGACCGGCCGGTGCTCTTGTCGTTCTTCTGTGCGGGAACCCCGAGCCAGACTGCGACGGATGCCCTTGTGCGCGAGGTCGGAGTCGAGGACCCGGCGAGAGTCACCGGACTGCGCTATCGCGGCTGCGGCTGGCCGGGTGACTTTACCGTTACAACTCCTGAGGGCGAGCATCGGATGGACTACCGCACGTCCTGGGGTGACCGCCTAGGCCCCTCGGTCCAATGGCGCTGCAAGATCTGTCCCGACGGGGTGGGCGAATCCGCAGATCTTGCCGCCTGTGACTACTGGGAGACCGATCAGAGGGGTTACCCACTGTTCGAGGAGGGCGATGGGCGCAGCGGTCTCCTGGTGCGCACCGAACGCGGCCGTGCAGTGCTACGCGCGGCTCTCGATGCTGGCGTGCTTATCGGCGAGCCTCTCGCTGCAGAGAAGATCGTCGCGGTGCAGCCGGGGCAGACCTGGCGCCGAGAGAATCTGTGGGGGCGGCTGCTCGGCGCACGCCTGGGCGGTCGACGGGTGCCGGAGTACCGGGGATTCTCTCTATGGAGGCTGGCTGTGCAGGACCCCCGCCGCACGGTGCGCGCCGTGCGCGGAGCGCGGCGCAGGGCCCTGGCCTCAGCGGCGCGCCGATCCGGCTGACACCGTCGAGGGCTCCTTCGCCGCTGTGCGCCGAGCCCGCAGCAGGGAAAGTGTCTGTTTCAGGGCTCGAGCATCTCCCCGCAGACCAGGGATCAGGCATAGCGCTCCTAGCGACGCCAGGATCACGGTGATCGTGGTGATGACCGAGGTGAACGGGGGGAGTGGCGGGAGCGATGCCTGCACCACGGCGGCCACACCGGCGGACGCCCCCGCCACCGAGACGATCCGCATCGCGCCCGCGTACAGCGCCCGCGCGGGGATGACCGTGACCCGGGAGAGCCAGGCGAGGGAGATCGGCCACGCGAGCCAGGGGGCGAGCGCAAAGCCTGCAGCGACCCCTACCACGCCCCAGTACGCGCCGATCACGACGCAGAGCACCCGGATCGCGCCGGTCACCAGGGAGTAGCGGAACAGTGATGCGCTCAGCCCGCGCACCACGTACACCCAGTAGCCGACGAACGCGAGGTTCCGGGCGATTCCCGCAAGAGCGAAGAGCCGCAGCAGGGGGACCGCGTCGTCCCACTGCTCGCCGAGCATCAGGGCGGTGATCGGCTCTGCGGCCACTACCACGACCCCCAATCCGATGGAGATCGGGTACCCCAGGGCGAACTGGCCGCGCACGAGGTACGCGGAGAATCTCTGCTGATCATCCTGGATCTTGGACAGGATCGGGATCGCGACCTGGGTGATCGGCGACTGGATCTGGCTCAGAGGGGTGACGACCACCTGGTACGTACGGTTGTACAGACCCAGAGGGCTGGCTCCGTGGACGAATCCCACTACGGCGGAGTCGACGTTTCCGGTCGCGTAGGTCACCATCTGCGAGAGCACCAGGTTGCCGCCGAACCGCAGGAACGACCGCATCGGGACGCCGCGACGCGGGAGCCCCGGGAGACGGCCGACGCCGAGGGCCACGCCGACCAGGATCACGAGGGCCTGAGTGAGCTGCTGGGCCACCAGTGCCCAGTACTCCCATCCGGCGAGGGCGCCGAGCAGCGCGACGCCCAGGGCGACGGCGGAGGCCAGCACGTCGGTCCCGGCGAGCCACCGGAAGCGCAGGCCGCGCACGAGGAGCGCGCGCAGCTGCGTGGCGGCCCCGTTGAGCAGGAAGACGGCCGCCATCGCCCGGGCGATGCCCTGGACCTCTTCCTGACCGAAAGCCGTGGCGAGTGGGCCCGCGCCGGCGAACAGGAGTGCGCCCAGCACCACTCCGATCGACG
>CAZHSL010000031.1:0-14880 GCA_964535185.1 uncultured Corynebacterium sp. | reverse complement strand
CCGAGGCCGAAGGGGTTGGGGCTCTGCTTGCCGAAGCCGGGCATGATGCCCACCAGCTCGGGGAACTGGACGCCGGTCATCTCGGCCCACCAGCGCTGTTCGAGCAGGGTGGGCCGCAGCAGCTCGGCGGCGAAGAGGGCGAGGTCGGTGAGCGCGCCGTGGGCGCCGACCGACGGCGAGCCGCTCCACTCCAGCCCGCGCATGCCCAGCGGCTGCGCGATCCGCTCCTGGATCCAGTCGCCGAGGTCCCGCCCGAGGCGCCGCTCGACGTGGCGGGCGGCCTCGTCGATGCCGTAGTTCGAGTAGTGCCGCCGCAGCCCCGGGGCCTGCAGGGTGCTGTCCGATTCGTAGAAGTAGCCCGAGGCGTGGGAGAGCAGGTGGCGCAGCGTCGCCCCGGGCGGGCCGGCCGGGTCCTCGAGATCCGCGCGCCCCTCCTGCAGGGCGAGGGTCGCGCCGAACCCGGTGAGGGTCTTGGTGACCGATCGCCAGGGGCGGATCCGTGCGACGTCCCCGCGCCGCGCCCGCTCCCCCTCCGGGCCGAGCACGATCGCGGCGGCCTCGAACCCGAAGTCGTCGAGGAGGTCGAGGCCGCTCATCGCGCGCCGGGGCCGAAGCGCTCCAGCAGCGCGTCGGTGAGCCCGGGCCAGACGCGCACGTGCTCGGGGCCGAAGGGCTCCTCGCCGAGGAAGACGGCGGTGAGGGAGGCGACCGGGTCCACCCACAGGAAGGAGCCGGATTGGCCGAAGTGGCCGAACGTCTCCGGGGAGGAGGCGCTGCCGGTCCAGTGCGGATCCTTGTGGTCGCGGATCTCGAAGCCGAGCCCCCAGTCGTTGGGCTTCTGGCGCCCGTAGCCGGGCAGGATCCCGGCCAGCGACGGGAACTGGACGCTGCGCGCCTCGCGCCACAGCGGCTCGGGGATCAGGGTGGGGGCGAGCAGCTCGCGGCCGACGGCCAGCAGGTCCCGGATCGAGCCGCGGTAGCCGGCGGCCGGGGAGCCCACCAGCTCGACGTCGACGAGATCCAGCCCGGCCACGACGGTCTGCTCCATCCAGTCGGCGAAGTCCTCCCCGGTGGCGTCCTCGACGTGCGCGGCGAGCACTTCGAAGCCGGTGTTGGAGTAGATGCGCCGGGCGCCGACGGCCCCGACCGTCCCGTCGCCGTCGAAGGCGTAGCCGGCGGTGTGGGCGAGCAGGTGGCGCACGGTCGCCCCCTCGGGTCCGGCGGGCTCGTCGAGGTCGACCAGGCCGCGGTCCACGGCGACCAGCACCCCGAGCGCGGTCAGGGGCTTGGAGACGCTGGCGAGGTCCCAGACCCGGCGCGGATCGCCCTGGACGTGCAGGGTGCGCTGCGCATCGGACACCCCCAGCGCATGGGCGAAGTCGACGTCGACGGGGATCTCGGGCGCTCTGTCGGTCTCCACCCCTTCAATATGGCACACCGGCCCCGCCCGCGATGGGCCGGCCCCGCGCCTCCCACGGGCCGGCCTCACGGCGCGACGGTCCGGACTCTTCACGAGCCCTGCACGAATCCCTCGCCGCCTCCCCGCCGGGCGGTGCCGGTATCGGGGTGCTCCCGCGATACGATCGGGGGCGGGCAGCCCCGTCGTCCGCCGTCCCGTCGCACAGCACACCGGCGGCGTGGACCGACGACCCGCCCGCATCTGTCAGCCACAGCGAGAGCGAAGGACCACCGTGGGGATCTTGGATCGGATCGAGCGCGGCCTCGATCGCGGCGTGACGCGCGTCTTCTCGCCCGGGCGCGGGCAGCTGAAGCCGCTCGACCTGGCACAGGGCCTCAAGCGCGAGTGCGACGACCAGATCCAGGTGCTGGACCGCACGCGCACGCTGGCCCCGAACATCTTCTCGATCTACCTCCACTCCCAGGACTTCGACCGCTTCAGCTCCTGGCAGGACACCCTGATCGACGAGCTGCAGCGGGTGCTGATGGAGCATGCCGAGAAGCAGCGCTACATGTTCGTCGGCGGCGTCTCGGTGACGCTCGAGCGCGATGACGAGGTGCGCGCGGGCCGGTTCGAGACCGAGTCGCGCACCGAGCGCGGCAGCGTCGCCCCCGCGACCGGTGCCGCGCAGGCGGGCTCCGGCGGCAGCCCGATCGTCGAGATCGACGGCCAGCAGTACCTGCTGACCGGTCCGGTCACAGTGATCGGCCGGGGCGGCGACGCCGACATCATCCTCGAGGACACCGGGGTCTCGCGCCATCACCTCGAGCTGCGCACGGAGCCCGATGCGACCCTGGTCGCCACCGATCTCGGCTCCACCAACGGCACCTTCGTCGACGGGGAGCGGATCCGCACCCCCGTCGCCCTCCAGGACCGCTCCCTGCTGAAGATCGGCCGCACCCGGCTGACCGTGCTGCTCCCCACCGCCGGCCCGGCCAGCTGGTGAGCGCCCGATGAGCGAACTGACGCTGGTGGCCCTGCGCCTGGGCTTCGTGCTGGCGCTGTGGATCTTCGTGATCATCGTGGTGCTGGTGATGCGCAACGACCTCTTCGGCACCACGGTGGTCACCCGGTCCAGCCGCGACCCCCGCCGCGAGCAGCGCCCCGCCTCGGGTCCGCCCGGGGCCGGTGCGGACGTCGACCCCGCCCAGCTGCGCACGGATCCCGAGGTCACGCAGGCCGCGATGGTGGTGACTGCCGGTCCGCTGCGCGGCACCTCGCTGTCGCTGGGCTCCACCCCGATCCTCATCGGGCGCGCCCCCGAGTGCACCCTGGTGCTCGACGACGACTACGCCTCCAACCGCCACGCCCGCGTCTTCCAGCGCGACGGCGAGTGGATGGTGGAGGATCTGGGCTCGACCAACGGCACCCTGGTGTCGGACCGGCGGATCGAGGGCGCCGTCCCGTTCCGTCCCGGCGCCCAGGTGCGGATCGGCCGCACCGCGATCGAACTGAGACGAGGTCCGCGATGAGCATCGCCCTGCGGTATGCCGCCCGCTCCGACGTCGGCCTCGTGCGGTCCAACAACCAGGACTCCGGATACGCCGGCAGCCACCTGCTGGTGGTGGCCGACGGCATGGGCGGCCATGCCGGCGGCGATGTCGCCTCCTCCGTCGCGATCGGTCACCTCGCGCAGCTCGACTCCGAGACCCCCGCCTCCGACATCGTGGCGACGCTCGAGGAGACGGTGCTCGAGGCGAATCAGGAGATCCTGCGCCGTGCCCGGGACGAGCCGCAGCTGCGGGGCCTGGGCACGACCATCACCGCCATGCTGCGCGCCGAGGGCAAGTTCGCCCTCGCCCACATCGGCGACTCCCGCGCCTATCTGCTGCGCGACGGCGAGACCACGCAGGTCACCAAGGACCACACCTTCGTCCAGCGCCTGCTGGACGAGGGCCGGCTCACCGAGGAGGAGGCCGAGCGCCATCCCCAGCGCTCCGTGCTGATGCGCGTGCTCGGCGACGTCGACGCCGATCCCGAGCTGGACCTCTCGCTGCGTCCCGCGCATCCGGGGGACCGCTGGATGCTCTGCTCCGACGGCCTGTCGGGGCTGGTCTCCCTGGGCACCATCGACGCCGCCCTGACGGACTTCACCGATCCCGGGGAGTGCGCGGAGGAGCTGATCCAGCTCGCGCTCAAGGGCGGCGGTCCGGACAACATCACCTGCATCGTCGCCGACGTCGTGGACCTCTCGACGCTCCCCAGGAGCGAGGAGGCCCCCTCCACCACGCCGCAGATCGTCGGCTCCGCGGCACGCGACCGCCACGCCCCCACGGCCGCCTCCGGACCGGCGGCGAAGGCCGCGGCCCTCACCCGTGAGGAGCCCGAGGCGCCCTATGAGGACGAGGACTTCTCCGAGGAGGAGCCCCCGCGCCGCAGCCCCTGGCCCGCGCTGGTCGCGCTGATGCTCCTGATCGCCCTGCTCGGCGGGGTGCTGTGGGCCGGGTACGCCTGGTCGCAGCGGCAGTTCTACGTCGGCACCGACGGCACCAGCGTGGTGCTCTACCAGGGCCTGTCCCAGGACCTGGGCCCGATCTCGATGTCCGAACCGGTGGTGATCACCGACATCGCGCTCGAGGACCTGCCCGAGGTGACGCGCCAGCAGGTCCAGAACACCATCACCGCCTCCGACCGGGAGAGCGCCGAGCAGATCATCGACCGCCTCGAGCAGGTCTCCCTCTCGAACCGGCCGCCGCCGGCGGTGTCCCCCGCACCGTCCGACGGCGGCGGGGCCTCGGATGCCGGCGGCGCCTCCGATGCCGGCGGCGCGGCCGACGAGACCGCCGCGGAGGAGAGCGCCGCCGAGGAGGCGAGCCCGCTGCCCTCGAGCACGGACGGCACCGGGTCCTCCCCCGGCGAGGGCGAGGGGACGTAGTGGCCACGATCGTCTCCTACACCGCGCGGCCGCGCCGGCTCACGCAGGCGCTGCTGCTGATGTTCGCGGTGATCGTCGGCGTGGGCGCCTACGCGCTGGTGGACCTCGGCCGGTTCGACGAGCTGCCCGCGGGGATCCTGGAGTACGCCATCGGGGCCGCCGTGCTCGCCCTCGTCCTGCAGATCGCGGTGATGTGGCGCGCGCCGTACGCGGATCCCGTGATCCTGCCGCTGGTGGTGCTGCTGAACCTGCTGGGCATCGCGATGATCGAGTCGGTCCACTCGGCGAACGAGGTCTACGGGATCCGCACCTCGGCGAGCGCGGACCGGCAGATGCTGTGGGCCGTGCTGGGCGTGCTGCTGTGCGCGGCCGTGCTGGTGGCCCTGCGGGATCACCGCTGGCTGCGCCGCTACACCTGGATCAGCGCCGTGGTGGGCGCCGTGCTGCTCCTGCTCCCGCTGGCACCGGTGATCGGCTCGGCCCGCAACGGCTCGAAGATCTGGATCGACATCGCCGGGTACAGCTTCCAGCCCGCCGAGCTCGCGAAGATCGCCTTCGCCATCTTCTTCGCCGGCTACCTCGTCTCCCGGCGCGACACCCTCGCGCTCGCGGGCCCGAAGGTGCTGGGCATCCATCTGCCGCGCTGGTCCGACTTCGGCCCGATCCTCGTGGCCTGGGGCTTCGCCATGGCGGTGCTCGTGTTCCAGACGGACCTGGGCACCTCGCTGATGTTCTTCGGCCTGTTCGTGGCGATGCTGTACGTGGCCACCGACCGGCTGAGCTGGCTGGTGATCGGGGCGGTGATGTTCCTGCCGCCCGCGGTCTTCGCCGCGACCCAGATGGGGCACGTGCGCACCCGCATCACCTGCTGGCTGGACCCGCTCTCGAGCGAGAACTACTCCGCCTGCGAGCAGATCAGCCAGGGCCTGTTCGGCCTGGCCAACGGCGGCATCACGGGTGCCGGTCTCGGTGAGGGGCGGCCCGACGTGGTCCCGCACGCCGAGTCGGACTTCATCTTCGCCTCCTTCGCCGAGGAGCTCGGGATGGTCGGGGCCTTCGCGCTGCTGCTGCTGTACCTGCTGCTGGTCCAGCGCGCGCTGCGCGCCGCCGTCGGCATCTCCGACGGCTTCGGCACGCTGCTGGCCGGCGGTCTCGGCTTCGTGATGGCGCTGCAGGTCTTCGTCGTCGTCGGCGGTGTCACCCGGGTGATCCCGCTGACGGGCCTGACGCTGCCCTTCCTCGCCGCGGGCGGCAGCTCGCTGGTGTGCAACTGGATCATCGCCGGCATCCTGGTGCGCCTCTCGGACGCCGCCCGCCGGCCCGCCGCCCGGCAGGTCCCGGGCTCGGGCGCGCCCGCGGGGCCGCAGCCCGTCCAGGAGGTGGGCGCATGAACCGGCCGCTGCGCCACGTCTGGCTCGTGATCAGCGTGCTGTTCGTGCTGCTGTTCACCTCGACCACGTACTTCCAGGTGGTCGCGAAGGATCGTCTGAACGCCCACGGGCAGAACGACCGCACCCTGTACAACGAGTACGGCCGCCATCGCGGCCCGATCGTCGTGGACGGCCATCCGATCGCCGTCTCCGAGTCCTCGGACGACACCTACGGCTACCTGCGCACCTACGATCCCGGCGCGATGTACGCCCCGGTGACCGGCTACTACTCGGTGGTGTACGGCTTCACCGGCATCGAGCGGTCGCTGAACGACACCCTCTCCGGCGAGGCCGACGCGCTGTTCTACCACCGCATCTCCGACATCCTCTCCGGCCGGCAGGGGCGGGGGGCGACCGTCGAGCTGACGCTCGACTCCAAGGCCCAGAAGGCCGCCTGGGATGCGCTGGACGGCCGCCGCGGCGCCGCGGTCGCCCTGGATCCCGAGACCGGTGCGGTGCTGGCGATGGTCTCCGCGCCCAGCTACGACCCCGACCGGCTGGCCTCCCATGACCGGGCCGCCGTGCGCGAGGCGTGGCAGGAGCTCAACGAGGATCCGGACCGTCCGCTGGCGAACCGGGCCATCGGCGGGGACCTCTACCCGCCCGGCTCCGCCTTCAAGCTCGTGGTCGCCGCCTCCGCGCTCGACTCCGGCCAGTACACGGCCGAGTCGGAGATCCCCGGGCCGGGCACCTGGCAGCTGCCGAACTCGTCCTCGGTGATGAACAACCACGCCGGCGGCGGCACCGAGCCCTGCGGGCCCGACGACACCTCCACCCTGGCCGACGCGCTGCGCCAGTCGTGCAACACGTCCTTCGCGATGCTGGGGGTCGACCTCGGCGAGGAGCAGCTGCGCGAGACCGCCGAGGGCTTCGGCTTCGGTCAGCGCATGGAGATCCCGCTGTCGGTGACGCCGTCGACGATCGGGCAGGACCTCGACGACGCGCAGCTGGCGACCACGTCGATCGGCCAGTACGAGACCCGGGTGACGCCGCTGCAGATGGCGATGGTGGCCGGGACCTTCGCGAACGACGGCGTGACCATGCAGCCGCAGCTGGTCCAGGCGGTGCGCACGAGCGACCTGTCCACGGTCGCCGAGCTCACCCCGAAGGAGGTCGGCCAGCCGCTCAGCGCGGCGAACGCCGCCCAGATGCGGCAGATGATGGTGGGCGTGGTCGAGGACGGCACCGGCACCGCCGCGGCCATCGACGGCGCCGAGGTGGGCGGCAAGACCGGTACCGCGCAATGGGGGGAGGACCGCACGGCCCACTCCTGGTTCGTGGGGTACGCACAGCAGGAGGACCGGAAGATCGCCGTGGCGGTCGTGGTCGAGGAAGGCGGATACGGCTCGCGCACCGCGGCGCCGATCGCCCAGGACGTGATGGAGGCGGTGATCCGGCCATGAGGACCGAACCGGGGCTCGTGATCGAAGGGCGCTACGAACTGACCTCGCTGATCGCCACCGGCGGGATGGGGCAGGTCTGGAAGGGCCGCGACCAGGAGCTGGACCGCGAGGTCGCGGTGAAGGTGCTGCGCGAGGAGTACGCGGGGGACGAGGGCTTCCTCAAGCGCTTCCGCGCCGAGGCCCGCCACACCGCCGCTCTCTCGCACGACGGGATCGCGGCGCTGTACGACTACGGCGAGCTGGACGGCCGCGCCTACATCGTGATGGAGCTGTGCCCCGGCCGGCCGCTGTCCGAGCTCATCGAGGAGAACCCCGGCGGGCTGCCGGAGAAGCGCGTGGTCACGCTCCTCATCGAGCTCGCACGCGCACTGGACGCCGCGCACTCCAAGGGCGTCGTCCACCGTGACGTGAAGCCCGAGAACGTGCTGGTCGACGAGAAGAACGACTGGGCCATGAAGATCACCGACTTCGGGATCGCGCGCAGCAAGGACCAGGCGCGGCTGACCAAGACCGGGCTGGTGATGGGCACCGCCCAGTACCTCTCCCCCGAGCAGGCGATGGGCAAGCAGGCCACCTCGCTCTCGGACATCTACGCGCTCGGCATCGTGGGCTACGAGATGCTGAACGGGCGCCGCCCCTTCACCGGCTCCAGCCAGGTGGAGATCGCGATGGCACAGGTCAAACAGCAGCCGCCGGAGCTGCCCGAGGCGATCAACGAGGACCTGCGCCGCCTGGTGATGATGATGCTCGCCAAGGCGCCCGCGAACCGGCCCCGCTCCGCCTCCGCCGTCTCGCGGATCCTCGAGGCGATCCAGCGCGGCGTCGAGCCGCGCTTCAGCACCGGTGCGATCCCGGTGACCAAGGTCGCCGACCACGACTGGACCGGCGAGAACCGGGTCCGTCCCGGTGCGGACTCCGGCGGGACCGGCGAGTCCTCCTCCGGCCGCCGGCCCGGGGCCTCCCCCACCGGCACCCGCACCGCGGCGATGCCGCTGCCGCTGTCCGGTCGGGGCCGCGGCATCCGGCACCGCTCGGGCGCCTCCGGTCCCTCCGCGCTCTCGGCCGCCTCCGCCGGCTCCGCCCCGCGGCGTTCGGCGCGCTCGGCGCGTTCGGCGGCCTCGGCGCGTTCGGCGAGCTCCGCCCGTTCGGCGAGCTCGGCGCTGTCCGCGGGCTCGGCGGCCTCCCCGTCCCCGGCGCCCCGGAACTCTCCCGATGCCGAGCGGACGCCTTCGAGTGCGAGCTCGGCGGGCGGCAGGCGGCGCGGCCCGGCCGCTTACGACCACGTCGACACCCCGACCTCCTCGCGGACGGTGCGCGGGACGAGCACGACCGGCAGGAAGTTGGCCGGGCTGTCCCTGCCGGGGCTGGTGCTGCTGATCCTGGTGCTCATCGCGGTGGTGGCCGCCGTGGTGGGCGGGCTCGGCCTGCTCCCGCAGGGCGCGATGGCCGGCGGCGCCCTGCTCGGGGCGGAGATGCCTCACGTCACCGCTGACCACGGGTGGGCAGCTACTAGCATGGACGGAGCGGTCGGTGTCGGCCACGGCACGAGGACAGGTGTGGAGTGAGTGAAGAGAACGTGGTCCTGGGCGGGCGGTACCGCCTGGGACGGATCCTCGGCACCGGGGGGATGGCAGAGGTGTTCCTCGCGGAGGACACCCGCCTGCACCGCACCGTCGCCGTCAAGGTGCTGCGCTCCGACCTGGCACGAGACTCCAGCTTCCAGGAGCGGTTCCGGCGTGAGGCGCACAGCGCCGCCGCGCTGAACCATCCCTCGATCGTCGCCGTGTACGACACCGGTGAGGAGCAGCAGAGCACCATCACCGGTGCGGACGTCACCATCCCGTACATCGTGATGGAGTACGTGCAGGGCAGGACGCTGCGCGAGGTCATCGACCCCGAGCACCCGCTGCCCCCGGCGCAGGCCGGCGAGATCATGGCGGCGCTGCTGAGCGCCCTGGAGTACTCGCACCGCGCCGGGATCGTGCACCGCGACATCAAGCCCGGCAACATCATGATCAACGAGGCCGGCGCGGTGAAGGTGATGGACTTTGGCATCGCCCGCGCGATCGCCGACGCGACCAGCGCGATGACCGCGACCCAGGCCGTGATGGGCACCGCCCAGTACCTCTCCCCCGAGCAGGCCCGCGGCCAGCTGGTCGACGCCCGCTCCGACATCTACTCCGCCGCCTGCGTGATGTTCGAGATGCTCACGGGCCGCCCGCCGTTCACCGGCGACACCCCGGTCTCGATCGCGTACCAGCACGTGCGCGAGGAGCCGCACCCGCCGTCGGCCTACAACCCGGCCATCACCCCGGCGATGGACGCCGTCATCCTCACGGGGCTGACGAAGGACCGCGAGCAGCGCTACCCGAGCGCGGTCGCCTTCTCCCGCGACATCGCCGCGGTCGTCTCCGGGAGGGCTCCGGCGCTGGTGGGAGGCGCCGTCCCGACGGGCGACGACCCCGGGGCCACCACCGTGCTCGGGCCGGTCGGCGACGCCACCGAGGCGCTGCCCGCCATGGCGGCCGGCGCCGGCGGGCTGCAGGCCCAGAGCTGGAACGGCGTCTCCGCACCCACGCCCACCACGGGGCCGCTCGCCCTGCACCCCGTGGCCGACGAGGTCGAGGTGACAGAGGACGAGGACCACCGCCGGCCCTGGTGGCTGATCATCCTGGTGCTCCTCGCGGTGCTCGGGCTGGTCGCCGCCGCGCTCCTCGTGCTCCAGCCCTGGGACCGGGAACCGGCCACGGTCGCCGTGCCGGAGATCGTCGGCGAGACCGAGGAGGACGCGAGCGCGCTGCTGGACGACGCCGGCCTGGAGGGCGATTTCGTCCAGGCGGAGTCCATGGAGGTCGAGGCGGGCACCGTCATCTCCGCCGATCCCGGCGAGGGCGAGGAGGTCGCCGTCGGCTCGACGGTCGAGGTGACCGTCTCCACCGGACCGGAGGCGGCCGACGTCCCCGACGTCGTCGACATGCCCCGCGAGGACGCCGAGGCGGCGCTCGAGGAGGCCGGCTTCGTGCCCGAGTACGTCGACAGCGAGGACAAGGAGAAGACCGAGCGCGGGATCGTCACCCGCACGAAGCCCGCGGCCGGCACCACGGCCCAGCGCGGCGACACGGTCCAGATCTGGGACGCGACCGGCAGCTATACGGTGCCCGACGTGCGGGGCACGAACGTCGACAGCGCCACCTCGACGCTGAAGGACATCGGCTTCGACGTCGACGTCACCGAGCGGCCCGACGGCGAGAACGAGCCCGGCACCGTGCTCGAGCAGACGCCGCCCGGCGACAGCTCCCAGACGATCGGCTCGACGATCAAGCTCATCGTCGCGGCCCCCGAGGGTCCCGTCTCCGTCCCCAACGTCACCGGTCAGCCGCTCGCGGACGCCCGGGACACCCTCGCCGACGCGGGCTTCGGCCACACCACCACCGAGGAGCACTCCGACAGCGTCGAGAAGGGCCGCGTGATCCGCACCGAGCCCGGCGCGAACGAGGAGGTCGACAGCGGCACCACGATCACGATCGTGGTCTCCTCCGGGCCGGAGCCGACCCCCACCGAGGAGCCGAGCGAGTCGCCCTCGCCCACGCCCACGGAGACGGAGTCGGAGTCCTCCACGCCGACCGAGACCGAGGAGCCGACGGACGACCCGCCGAGCGATGAGCCCGGCAACGGCCAGGGCGACGAGGGCCAGGGCAACGCCGGCGGCGGCAACAAGGGACGAGGGAGCGGCAATGGGAACGGCTGAGGGCGCCGCACGGATCCTGGTGGTCGACAACTACGACAGCTTCGTCTTCACGATCGTGGGCTACCTGCAGCAGCTGGGCGCCGAGACGGTCGTGGTCCGCAACGACGAGGTGCCCACGACCGCCGAGGACGCCGTGGACCTCACCGGCGTCGACGGCGTGCTGATCTCGCCCGGGCCGGGCAACCCCACCACCGCCGGCCGATCGCTCGAGGTGATCGGGGCCTGCGCCGCCCGCGAGCTGCCGATGCTGGGCGTGTGCCTGGGCCATCAGGCGCTGGGCCAGTACTTCGGCGCCACCGTGGACCACGCCCCGCAGCTGATGCACGGCAGGACCAGCGAGCTCACGCACGAGGGCGCGAGCGTGTTCGCCGGGGCCCCCTCCCCGATGATCGCCACCCGCTATCACTCGCTGACGGTGGTGCCCGAGACCATCCCGGAGCAGCTCGAGGTCACCGCCCGCACGGCCGACGGCATGGTGATGGGGCTCGCGCACCGCGAGCTGCCGCTGCACGGGGTGCAGTTCCACCCGGAGTCGGTGCTGACCGAGAACGGGCACCTGATGCTGGCCCGCTTCCTGGAGCTGTGCGACGGCCGCGACGCCCTCGAGCGCGCCGCCGGGCTCAAGCCCCTGATGACGGCGGGCTGACCGCGGCGGGCAGCGGGCCGGCCGCGGCGCCGACCATCCCGTCGTCGAACGGCAGGTAGGGCGCGAGCGCCGGGAAGACCCACCCGAACAGCGCCGCGACGATCGCCGCCAGCAGGAGCACGGTGAGCACGATCCGCACCCAGAGCGGGCCGGGCAGGTGCCGGAACAGCCAGGCGTACATCAGCTCTCCTCCGTCCCGGCGCCGGCGTCCTGCGCGAGCGCCTCGGGGATGCCGTCGGACCGCTTCGTCCAGTACGAGAACTCGGCGTGCACGATGATCCGCTCGCGCGCGGAGTACATGGGGTGGCAGGCGGTCAGGGTGAGCATCCGTTCTGTGGGCTCGACGCCCGGCCGGCCGGGCGTCGGCGCGATCACCTCGACGTCTTCGGGCTGGACGATCAGGGACTCGGTCGTCTCGTACACGTAGAAGGCGTCGGCCGTCTCCACCACGATCGGGTCCCCGGCCTCGAGCCGGGCGATGTCCTCGAAGACCCGGCCGTAGGTGTTGCGGTGCCCGGCGATCGCGACGTTGCCGACCTCCCCGGGCAGCGCGGTCTCCGGATAGTGACCCGCCCCCTTGACGTTGAGCACCTGCTCGAGGCTCACCCCCTCGGCGAGCGGGAACCGGGGCCGGTCGAAGGCCGGCACGTGCATCGTCGCGAAGACCATCGTGTCCTCGGGCGTGGGCGGGACCGGCGGCGGGCCCTCCTGCCGCGGGGCGACGGTCTGCGCGTCGACCTCGCCCCACTCCTGCTCGAGGCCGTCGAGGATCCCGGCCTGCTCGCGGTCGGCGACCACGTCGGTCCACCACAGCTGCCACACCAGGAACAGCAGCAGGAGCGCTCCGAGCGTCAGCAGCAGCTCCCCGAGGATCCCGACGACCCCGCCCCCGCGGCGACGTGCGCGGTGGGAGGGGCTCATCCGGTCACCTCCGCATCGAGGGTGAGGGAGCCGACGAAACCCGGCAGCGTGGTGGTCTCCAGGGTCTCGACCTGCTCGCCGAGCCCCACGTGGTCCACCCATTCGCGGTAGATGCCCACCCCCGGCGAGGCGTCGAGCGCGGCGGTCATCTCGTCGACCGGGCCGATGACGGTGACCACGAAGGGCGGCGAGTAGACCCGCCCCTCCAGCAGGAGCGTGTTGCCTGCGCAGCGGAACGCGCTGCCGTTGACGACCCGCTGGTCCTGCAGCATCATCGCCTCGGCACCGCCCGCCCACAGCGCGTTGATGTAGGCCTCGAGGTCCTGCTGGTGGACCACGAGGTCGTCTGGCTCCGCGCCGGGGACCGTGCCCAGTGCGCTGCCCGGGGCGTCGGTGAGGGTGACCCGCAGGCCGGGCCCGCTGACCTCGCTGAGGCCGACGGCATCCTCGACCTGCGCGGTGCGCGCGGCGAGCGGGGCGCTGCCGTCCGTGCCGCGCAGGCGCTCGATCTCGGCACGCTTGGCCTCGTTGTCCGCGGTGAGGTCCTCGATGGCGCGCCCGCGCTCCTGGAGCACACCGGCGACGTCGCTGCTCTCGTCACGGATGGAGCTGCCGTCGGAGAGCCTCGCGGTGGTGGCGAACAGGACGCCGCACAGCACCATCACCAGAGCCACCCCGACGCGGCCGCGATCACGGGCGGTGCGCGGCGCGCGATGCTCGACGCCCTCTGCGTCCATGGCGGCTCCTGACTTCGCACCCTCGGTCGACGAGCATTACCCTAGGCCAAGGTCCGCGCCCGCGGGCCCGCACGGCACGCCCGTGCGCCCCGGCCCGTCGAGGGAGCACCGTTCCATGGCCAGCAGCAGGAAGAAGGCGTCCGAGCGGCCGACGTCGGACGCGAAGGTCACGGCCGCGGCGGACTCCGCCGAGGAGACCGCGGACGGCGCGACCGGGACGTCCTCGAAGGGTGCGGGCAAGGACCCGGCGAAGAGCGCGGGCAAGGGCGCGGGCACGAGCGCGGGCAAGGACCCCGCCCCCTCGGGGAAGCGGCGCGCATCGAAGAGCGAGAAGCCCAGCGGCGGCGAGGTCGCCGAGAAGGCGAAGGACTCCACCCGCTCCACCTCGGTGAAGAAGGCCGCCGCCGCGGAGAGCACCCGCAGCACCGGCCGCCGGGTCGCGGCCGCGACGCAGAACCCCTCCTGGCTCGCCCCCACCGCGGTGGTGCTGCTGGTGCTGGGCCTGGCGTACCTGGTCACCTACTACATCTCCTCCGGCCAGCTCCCCCTGCCCATCGGCGACTGGAACCTCGCCGCGGGCTTCGGCGTGCTGATGGTCGGCGGCGGCATGCTGATGTTCTGGAAGTAGGGGCGCTCTGGAAGCAGGGGCGCCCGCCCCGTCCCCGATGGGGAGTTCTCCCCACCGCGCCGCGACGTCCCCGCCGGTAGGCTGTGCATGACGTGCTCCGCCGAGCATCGTCCACCGATCCCAGCGCACTACCCGACGGGGGCACCATGAACAGCATCTCCTTGCGGCGCAGACTCCTCGCCGCACTCCTCCTGCCCTTCCTCATGGTGCTCGCCGGGTGCGGGAAGCTCCACGCGGACTTCGACATCCAGGATGCCGACACGATCAACGTGTCCTTCGACATCGCGATGGACTCCCAGTACGCCGAGGGCACGTGGAGCTCCGCGGAGGACTTCTGCGGCGATGTCGAGGGCGAGACCATGCTCGACGAGGACGCGCCGACCGTCGAGCCCTACGAGAAGGACGGGCAGTTCGGCTGCACCATCGCCGGCGTGGTCACCAGCGACGACTTCGGCAGCGAGTTCAACCTCACCGAGGAGGACGGCGAGTACCACCTGAAGATCGCCGGCGACCCGACGGCGACGGAGCTCACCAGCGCCGAGGACCTCGGCTTCGACTTCCGAATGACCTTCACCTTCCCGGGCGAGATCATCGAGGCCAACGGCGGCGAGATCGACGGCAGCTCCGTGACCTACACCAAGGTCGACGACCTGGCGAACGGGATCGACATCCGGGCCGAGGCAGGCGGCAGCTTCCCCTGGGTGATCGTGATCGTGGTCGTGCTGGTGCTCGGCTTCCTGCTCCTGCTGCTCCTCGCGGCGATCGCCTTCTTCGTGATCCGCTCCCGCAGGAACAAGGGCGGCGGCTCCACCCCGGTGGGCGCACCCGCCGGCTACGGTGCCGCAGCGACCGCGGGGGCCGCGGCTCCCGCGGCGCAGGGCCAGCAGTGGGGCCAGGCCTCGCCGCCGCCGACGGTGCCCGAGGGCGGCCCGCAGTGGGGCCAGGCCTCACCGCCGCCTCCGGCCCAGCAGAGCGACCAGCCCTGGTCGAACCCGCCCCAGGGTGAGCAGCCGTGGTCCCAGCCTCCCCAGGG
>CAZHSL010000030.1:0-15032 GCA_964535185.1 uncultured Corynebacterium sp. | reverse complement strand
ACCTCTCCGACCCCTACGTCGAGACCGGTGGGGTGCTCGTCGTCGCCGAGGACAATCCCAAGGACATCCAGACCCTCGAGGACCTCGAGGGCATGCGCGCCGCGGAGAACCTCACGAGCAGCTGGGCCCAGGTCGCCGAGGACAACGGCGCGAAGATCGTCGGCGTCGACGGGATGACCGAGGCCATGGCCAGCCTCAAGGAGGGGCGGGTCGACGCGATCGTCAACGACAAGCTCGCGGTGCGCAACTACATCGCGACCAACCCCAACCCGGGGGTCGAGGTCGTCGACGAGACCGAGGAGAAGTCCGTCTCCGTCTTCGCCGCGAAGAAGAACAGCGGCTACATGCCGGAGGTGAACAAGGCCCTCGAGGAGATGGAGCAGGACGGGACGATCGAGAGGATCTACGACAAGTACTTCTCCGCGGAGAGGTCCGCCCCGAGCTCCTGGGACCTCATCAAGGAGAACGCCGGCCCGATGGCCCTGGCCGCGGTCAAGACGACCATCCCGCTCACCGCGCTCTCCTTCACCTTCGGTCTGGTCCTCGCGCTCGTCGCCGCGGTGGGCCGGATGTCCCCGGCGGCCGTGCCCCGGGCCGTCGCACGCGTCTACATCTCGGCCATCCGGGGCACACCGCTGCTCGTCCAGCTGTACCTGATCTTCTTCGCCCTGCCCCAGCTCGGCGTCGAGCTCGACCCCTTCCCCGCCGCGGTCATCGCCCTCTCGCTCAACGTCGGTGGCTACGCCGCCGAGGTGATCCGCTCGGCCGTCGAGTCGATCCCGAAGGGGCAGTGGGAGGCGGCGCGCACGATCGGGATGGGACCGACGACGACCCTGCGCCGCATCATCCTGCCGCAGGCCGCGCGGACCGCGATCCCCCCGCTGTCGAACACCCTCATCTCCCTCGTCAAGGACACCTCGCTGACGTCGGTCATCCTCGTCGTCGAGATCCTGCGCCGGGCCCAGTTCGCCGCCGCGCCCACCTACCAGTTCCTGGCGATGTACTCGCTCGCCGCGCTCTACTTCTGGATCATCTGCATGGTCATCTCCCTCTTCCAGGACCGTGCCGAGGAGAGGCTCAGTCGTTATGTCGCCGTCTGACGCGCCGCGCACCGACCCCGACGGGTCCGTGGTCTGCGCCCGCAACATCCGCAAGAGCTTCGGTGAGCACGTCGTCCTCGACGACATCTCCTTCGCCGTCGATGGTGGCGAGGTCACCGTCGTCCTCGGCCCGTCGGGCTCGGGCAAGACCACCCTGCTGCGCTCCCTGGCCACCCTGGAGCGGCCCGACTCCGGGGTCGTCACCGTGGGCGAGGCCACCGTCGACTTCGGCGAGCTCACCCCGAACCGGCGCGGCCGGCTGCCCCGGGCCCAGCGGGAGCGCGTCGACGCACTCGGTCGGCAGAGCGGCTTCGTCTTCCAGGGGCACAACCTCTTCGCCCACCGCACGACGATCGAGAACGTCATCGAGGGCCCGGTCGTCGTCCAGGGCGAGGAGCCGGACTCGGCACGCGAGCGCGCCCGGGTCCTGCTCGAGCAGGTGGGCCTGTCCGAGCACGCGGACAAGTACCCCTTCCAGCTCTCCGGCGGCCAGCAGCAGCGGGTGGGCATCGCCCGGGCGCTGGCGCTGCGGCCGGCGGTCGTCCTCTTCGACGAACCGACCTCCGCGCTCGACCCGGAGATCGTGGGCGAGGTGCTCGGTGTCATGCGCGATCTCGCCGAGCAGCACTGGACGATGGTCGTGGTCACCCACGAGATCAGCTTCGCCCGGGAGGTCGCCGACGACGTCCTCTTCATCGACGGCGGCCTCATCGTGGAGCAGGGACCGCCGGAGCAGGTCATCCGCGACCCGCAGGAGGCCCGCACCCGGACCTTCCTCAAGCGCATCCTCGACCCGCTCTGAGCCGATGATCCTCATCGATCCACCGACGTGGCCGGGCTGGGGCCGGCACTGGAGCCACCTGATCTCGGACAGCTCGATCGAGGAGCTGCACGAGTTCGCCGGCCGGATCCGCCTGCCGCGTCGGCTCTTCGACGAGGACCACTACGACCTCCCGGTGGAGCGCTACGAGGAGGCGGTCGCCGCGGGCGCCACCGAGGTCAGCGCGCACGTGCTGATCCGGCGGCTCATCGCCAGCGGGCTGCGGGTCACCCAGGCGCAGCGCCGCTGAGCCGGGTCAGCTCCCGCTCGAGGTTGGCCCGGGCGCGGGCGGTCCATCGCTCGTGGGCGTGGTCGGTGCGGTAGAGCCGGTCCCGGCGGGCGAAGGGCGCCAGCACCGCCGTGCGCCCCCGCGCGAAGTCCTCGGCCGGCACCTGGCGGTACTCCAGGCGCACCTGGTGGCAGTAGGCGTCGAAGCGGGCGGGCTCCGCGGCGAGGATCCACAGGTCCGCGTCGTGGAAGGCCGCACCGACCGGGTCCGGACCCGCCGACGCGGTCTCGTGGGTGGCGCTCTCCCGCACGACCCGCGCGACGGTCGCGATCTCCTCCTGCGGCCGGTCGAGGCGGGGCAGGCTCTCCTCCGCCAGGCGGGCGGAGGCCTCCTCGGTCTCCCCCGGTGCCGCGTGCACGTCGTAGACGGCGTCGTGGAACCAGGCCACGAGGTCGGCGGTGGCGGCGCACCCCTCCGGGAGGGCTCCCCCGTCGCGCAGCTCGTCCAGGGCGGCGAGCACCTCGGCGAGGTGGACGACGTCGTGGTAGGTGCGGTGGGGCTCCATCCACCGCTGCAGGAGGTCCTCGCCGACGGCCTCGGCGACCTGCGGGTCCCGGCAGGACGGGACCACGACGGAGTGCCATCGGCTCCGCAGGGTGATCACGTGTGGGATTCTGCCTGAATGAGCAGCAGTGCGTCCTCGCGCGACCCCCTCGAGTCCGTCCGTCGAGCAGGGGTGGAGACGACCGGCATCGAGATCATCGAGGAGGCCGAGCGCACCGCGAGGCCCGCCGACCTCTTCTGGCCGTGGTTCGCCGCGAACGTGTCGGTCTTCGGCATCTCCTACGGCAGCTTCGTCCTCGACTTCGGCATCTCCTTCGTCCAGGCACTGCTGGTCTCCGTGGTCGGGGTGGTCGTCTCGTTCCTGCTCTGCGGGCTCGTCGCGGTGGCCGGCAAGCGCGGGTCGGCACCGACGATGATCATCTCCCGCGCCTCCTTCGGGGTGCGGGGGCAGAAGCTGCCCGGTGTGGTCTCCTGGATCGTCTCGATCGGGTGGGAGACCTTCCTCGCGATCATGGCGACCCTGGCGACGGCGACCGTGATGCGTGAGCTCGGCTGGGGCGGTGGTACCGGGACGAAGGTCGTCGCGATGGTCTTCGTCGCCGGGCTCATCGTCACGGCGTCGGTGGCCGGCTACCACCTGATCATGCGGCTGCAGTCGGTGCTCACCTGGCTGACCGGTCTGGCGACGATCGTCTACGTGCTGCTCACCCTCGACCACGTCGAGTGGGGCGTGCTGGCCTCGCTCGAGGGCGGCTCGCCGCAGCAGGTGATCGGGGCGCTCATCATGGTCATGACCGGTTTCGGGCTGGGCTGGATCAACATCGCCGCGGACTGGTCCCGCTACCAGAGCCGCGACGCCGCCGGGGCCTCGATCGTCGCGTGGAACACCCTCGGCGGTGCCCTGGCCCCGTGCCTGCTCGTCGCCTACGGCATCGGCCTGGCCGGCTCCGACGAGGCGCTGCGCCCGGGGATCGCCGCCGACCCGATCGGCACGCTCGCGACGATCCTGCCGACGTGGTACCTCGTCGTCTTCGGCGTGACCGCCGTGCTCGCGCTCGTCTCCGGTGCGGTCCTGGGCATCTACTCCTCCGGCCTGACCCTGCTCAGCCTCGGGGTGCGCATCCCCCGACCGGCCGCCGCCGGCCTGGACGGCGTCCTGCTCACGATCGGCAGCATCTGGGTGGTCTTCTTCGCCGAGGACTTCCTCGGCCCCTTCCAGTCCTTCCTCATCACCCTCGGGGTACCGCTCGCCGCCTGGGCGGGGATCTTCCTCGCCGACCTCTTCCTCCGGCGCGAGGACTTCGACGAGGCGGCGCTCTTCGACCCGCGGGGGCGGTACGGGTCGGTGGACTGGATCTCGGTCGCGACGATGGTCCTCGTCTCGGTCATCGGGTGGGGCCTGGTCACCAACGCCATGCCGGACTCGACGTGGAACAACTGGCAGGGCTACCTGCTCAAGGCCTTCCTCGGCACCGAGCTCGTCGAGGACCCGGCCGGGAACTACTGGGCCGGCGACTGGTCCTACGCCAACCTCGGTGTCATCGTCGCCCTCGTGCTGGCCTTCGTCATCACGTGGGTGGCCCGGCGCCCGGTCGTGCGGCGTCAGGAGTCCACGAGCCGTGTCGACTGAGCCGTCGGAGGAGCCGGCCGCGGCGCAGGGCGTCGCGGCGCAGGCAGCAGGGGCCACCGGGCCGCCGGAGCTCACCGACGCCTGGCTGGTCGTCGTCGACCCGCAGCGGATCTTCGCCGATCCCGCCTCGGAGTGGGCCTCGCCGATGTTCGACGACGCCGTGCAGCGCATCGGCACCCTGGCGGCGACCGTCGGGCCCGAACGCACCCTCGTCACCCGATGGGTCCCCGGTGGCCGGGAGGGGTCGTGGCGGGCCTACTTCGAGCGCTGGCCCTTCGCCGACCGGCCCGCCCGGGACCCCTTCTTCGACCTGGTCGGCCCCGCGGAGGGGCTCACCGCCCACCCGACGCTCGATGTGACGACCTTCGGCAAGTGGCCGGCTCTCGCCGAGGCCACCGGAGCGACCCCGACACTCGTGCTCACCGGGGTCTCCACCGACTGCTGCGTCATCTCCACGGCGCTCCCGGCCGCGGACGCCGGGGCGAGCGTGCTCGTGCCCGCCGACGCCTGCGCCGGTTCCGACGGCCCCAGCCACGAGGCGGCGCTGCACGTCATGGGCCTCTACGCCCCGCAGATCGTGGTGACCACCACCGCGGCGGTCCGCGCCGCCCTTCGCCCCTGAGTCGCCGGGACCTCAGGAGCCACTCGATTATCGGGTGACCCGATAATCCCCGCCTTCGCAGGAGTTTCGAACTCTTGCGAAGGCAGGGTTTCTCATGCGCGGCCGGCGCGTGCCGGCCCCTCAGCCGGCGTCCCCGGCGATGTTGATCAACCACGGGGTGCCGAAGCGGTCGGTGAACATGCCGAACACGTCGCCCCACATCTGCTTCTCCAGGGGCACGGCGATCTCGGCCCCCTCGGTCAGCCCCTTCCAGTAGCCCCGGAGGCGCTCCTCCTCGTCCCCGCTGATGCTCACGCTCATCCCGGCGCCACCCGGCGCGTCCATCCCGGGCGGCGTGTCGCTGGCGTACAGGGTGTAACCGGCCTCGGTCTCGAGGCTCGAGTGCATGACGAGGTCGGCGCCCTCGCTCATCGTGGGGTCCATGTCGCCGAAGGTCGAGATCTCCAGCGTGCCGCCGAGCACGGACTGGTAGAACTCCATCGCCTCGCGGCAGGAGCTCTCGAAGGTCAGGTACGGGTTGAGACGGGATGCCATGGTGTCGCTCCTCTGTCGTGGTGGACGGTCGCCCACACGGTCGACGCTAGCGGGACGGGGCGACGACGGCACCCCCATTCGTCACCGGCCCGGGGTCCGCGGCGCAGGGCGCAGCGCCTGCGCCGCCTCCCGGACCGCCTCGGTCAGGCGGGTGACGCGCGGGGTCCGAAGCGACCAGGCCTGCCAGTAGAGGGGCACGTCCCGATGCCCCCGTTCCCGGAGCAGCACCAGACGGCCGCACTCGAGGTCGTCGCCCAGCTGGGCCTCGGGGATCATCGCCCAGCCCAGCCCGGCCCGTACGGCGGTGAGGAAGCCCTCCGAGGACGGGACGTGGCTGCACGGCGGCGAGCCGGTGACCCCGAGATCACGCAGCACCGCGTGCTGGAGCTCGTCCTTGGCGTCGAAGCGCAGCACCGGCATCGACGCCCAGTCCACCCCTCGCCCGGACCGGTGGCGCTCCGCGACGAAGGGGGCGGCGACCGGCACGTAGCGCATGGCCCCGAGTGCCTCGGTCCGGCACCCCGCGACCGGGGTCGGGTCCGAGGTCACCGCCCCGAGGACACGACCCCGGCGAAGGTGGTCGGTGCTGTACTCCTCGTCGTCCACCTCGAGGCGCAGGCTGGCATCCGCCCAGCCGGCGGCGGTGGCGAGCACCGCGGCGAACCAGGTCGCGAGCGAGTCCGCGTTGACCGCGACGGGGAGCTCCAGGGTGGGGCCACCGTCGCTCAGGGCGGCCCGGGCGTCCTCCTCGAGAAGCACGATCTGGCGGGCGCTGCGCAGCAGGACCGCACCGGCCTCGGTGGCCCGGCACGGCGCGGCCCGCTCCACGAGCACCCGGCCCGTGGCCGACTCGAGGGCCTTGATCCGCTGGCTGACGGCGGAGGGGGTGACGTGGAGGACGGCACCGGCCGCCTCGAAGGTGCCGTGGTCGACGACCGCGATGAGCGCACGCAGCTGATCCGGGGTCATGAAGCAACTCTAAGGACCCCCAAGGATCATTCGCTTCCCTTCGTCAGCGGACCGGCCTAGCGTCGTCCCGTGCTCTCCGCCGCCCTCGCCGGGATGCTCACCGGCCTCGCCCTCATCGTCGCCATCGGTGCGCAGAACGCCTTCGTCCTGCGGCAGGGGGTCCGCCGGGAGCACGTGCTCCCGGTCGTGCTCGTGTGCATCGGGGCCGACGCGCTGCTCATCGGGCTGGGGACCGCCGGGGTGGGAGCCCTCGTCGAGTCCCACCCCCGGGCCCTGCAGGTGGTCACCTGGGTCGGCGTGGCCTACCTCGTCGGCTACGGGCTGCTCTCCCTCCGCCGGGCGTTCTCCCCCGGGGCACTGGCCGCCGCGGCTCCCGCCTCGCGGGGTTCGGTCGTGCTCACGACCTTGGCGATCACCTTCCTCAACCCGCACGTCTACCTCGACACGGTGGTCATGCTCGGCTCCGTCGCGAACGGCTTCGGGGAGAGCCGCTGGGCCTTCGCCACCGGTGCGGCGACCGGCAGCCTCGTGTGGTTCACCGGACTCGGCCTGGGAGCCACCCGGCTCGCCGGGCCGCTGGGCCACCCCCGCACGTGGCAGGTGCTCGACGGGCTCATCGGCGTGACGATGCTCGGCATCGCGGCCCGGCTCGCCGCCGTGTAGGGCCGCTCGCCCCACGGGCGGGCCGGATGCGACCGTGGTGGGGAGGGCATGGACGAGGCCCGGCGCGGGTAGTGCCCGGGCGCGAGCTCGCCCACGGCCACCCGGGCCACCACCGACGCGACAGGAGGGCAGGATGCACCTGGACGTGCGTGCCCGGCTGACCGGACCCGCCCTCGTGACCGGGCTCTTCCAGGTGGTCAAGAGCGTCGTGGCGGGGACCCTCGCCTGGGTGACGTCGGTCCTCGTGCTCGACTCCGAGCTGCCCTTCCTCGCCCCGTGGACCGCGTTGCTGACGGTGCACGCCACGGTCTACCGGTCGCTGTCCCGGGGCGTGCAGACCGTCATCGCCTCCGTCCTGGGTGTCCTGCTGTCCTTCGCGATCGGCGCGACCCTCGGAGTGAGC
The DNA here is from genome assembly GCA_964535185.1 of uncultured Corynebacterium sp. Classification (GTDB taxonomy): domain Bacteria; phylum Actinomycetota; class Actinomycetes; order Actinomycetales; family Dermabacteraceae; genus Brachybacterium. The sequence continues at coordinate 7,498 of CAZHSL010000030.1, read as the reverse complement.
GTGGGGTCCTTCGCGCTCGCGCTGCTCGCCGGCCTGCTCGTCGCCCAGCTGCCGTGGCTGCGGGACGAGGGCGTGGCCATCGCGACGACGGCGATCTTCGTGCTGGGCAGCGACTTCGAGAGCCAGCAGACCCTGCTCACCGACCGGATGCTCGAGGTCGCGCTCGGGGTCGGTCTCGGGGCCGCGGTCAACCTCGTCATCATCCCGCCGCTGCACAACCGTCAGGCCTCCCGGTACGTCGACCACATCAACCGCCGCATGGGTGAGGTCCTGATCAGCATCGCCGACGAGTTCTCCTCGTCCTGGGACACCGACCGCGCCGAGGAGTGGCTGCGCGAGACCGAGTCGATGACCTCCGAGCTGGACTCGGCCTGGCAGCTGGTCCACTTCGCCCGGGAGAGCCGCCGGCTCAACCCGCGACGGCGGCGCCGCCGTCGGTGGGTACGGGGTGGGTCGCCGCACGACGTGGTCGCGGACGGCGCCCCCTACGAGCGGATCCTCGGGCGGGTCGACGAGGGCATCTCGCACCTGCGCCACCTGACCCGCACCCTGCGCGAGGGCGCCCAGGTGAGCGGGGAGTGGGACACCCACTTCCGCGAGCGGTGGGTGCGGATCGTCCGGGACGCCGGGCACTCGATCGCCGACCCCGACGCCTCCGTCGAGCCGGTGCGGGAACGCCTGGCGGACCTCGCGGTCACGATGAGCCGGGAGACCCAGCTCCCGCCGAGCTCGTGGCCGCTCTACGGTTCCCTCATCGCCAGCATGGAGCACATCGCAGTCGTCGTCGACGACGTGGCCTCCGCCCGCGAGGCCCGCGAGCACGACCGCGAGAACCCGGCCGAGGCCTGATCCCGACGTCGCCGCTCAGCCGGCGAGCGCCTCCTCGAAGGGTGCCAGGTCGGCGGCCAGGTCCGGCATCACCCGGGCGTGCACCCGGGTGCCGTCGGCGAGGTGGGCCTCGCTGAGGACCTCCCCCTCGTCGTGCAGCCTGCTGATGAGGTCACCGCGGTCGTAGGGCACGAGCACGTCGACGTCGATGTCCGGCCGGGGCAGCTCGTCGGCGACGAGCCGGCGCAGCTCGGCGACGCCCTGCCCGGTCCGCGCGGAGACCGCCACGGAGTGCTTCTCGTGGCACAGGATGCGGTCGACGACCTCGGGGTCGGCCAGGTCCGCCTTGTTGACGACGACCAGCTCCTTGACGTCGGTCGCGTCGACGTCCGCGAGCACCGCCCGCACGGCACTGATCTGCCCCTCCGGGTCGGGGTGGGAGCCGTCGACGACGTGCAGCAGCAGGTCCGCGTCGGCCACCTCCTCCAAGGTGGAGCGGAAGGCCTCGACGAGCTGGTGCGGCAACGCCCGGACGAAGCCGACCGTGTCGGTGAGCGTGTACTCGCGCCCGTCCGGGGTCTCGGTCCGACGCACCGTCGTGTCCAGGGTCGCGAAGAGCTGGTTGTCCACGAGCACCCCGGCATGGGTGAGCCGGTTGAGCAGCGTCGACTTGCCGGCATTCGTGTACCCGGCGATGGCCACGGCGGGCACGCCTCGGTCGGCGCGCGCCGAGCGGCGGGTGTCCCGGTGGGTCTTCATCCCGGTCAGGTCCCGCTTGAGCTTGGCGATGCGGGAGTTGATCCGGCGGCGGTCGAGCTCGATCTTGGTCTCACCGGGGCCACGCGAGCCCATCCCCTGACCGCCGGCGGCCTGACCACCGGCCTGCCGGGACATCGACTCACCCCACCCGCGCAGGCGCGGGAGCAGGTACTGGAGCTGGGCCAGCTCGACCTGGGCCTTGCCCTCGCGGCTCTTGGCGTGCTGGGCGAAGATGTCGAGGATCAGCGCGGTGCGGTCGATGACCTTGACCTTGACGACGTCCTCGAGGGCACGTCGCTGGCTGGGAGCGAGCTCGCTGTCGCAGATGACGGTGTCGGCCCCCTCCGCGATGACGATGTCGCGCAGCTCGAGCGCCTTGCCGGAGCCGAGATAGGTGCCCGGGTCGGGGTTCTGCCGGCGCTGGAGGACGCCGGCGAGGACCTGTGAGCCGGCCGTCTCGGCCAGTGCCGCGAGCTCGCGAAGGGAGTTCTCCGCCTCCGCGGCGCTCCCCTCCGTCCACACGGCGGCGAGCACGACACGCTCCAGGCGCAGCTGCCGGTACTCGACCTCGGTGATGTCCTCGAGCTCGGTGGACAGCCCCTGGACGCGGCGCAGGGCGGACCGCTCCTCCCGGTCCAGCTGGTCGCCGTCGTAGAAGCCGTCCTGGGCGCCCTCCTCCGCGAGCGCCTGGGCGCGGCGGGAGAGCAGATCCTCCTCGTGGCTCGGGTCGGACTCGATGGTGTGCTCCTCTTCGACGGCGGGGTGCCGGTGTGATGTCTCGCTCATGTTCTCCTCAAGGGTCTCACCGGGGAACGCATCGGGCCAGCGATTACTTCCCCCCTTCGCCTGCCCGGGGCGCGCCACCCGGGCTCAGGTCGTACAGTCCTCCCCAGGCGTCCACCGCACCCGGTGAGCGCTCTTCTCATGTCTACCGGCACCCAGGAAACCCGACGATGAGCCTCAAGGCCGACACCGCCACCCACCTGACGCAGAACCACCTGACGCGTGGTCTCAACCCCCGCCACGTGCAGTTCATCGCCTTCGGCACCGCGATCGGCACCGGGCTCTTCTACGGCTCCGCGGAGACCATCCAGGCCGCCGGACCCGCGGTGCTCGCCGCCTATCTCGTCGCCGGCGCCATGGTCTTCATCGTCATGCGCGCCCTCGGCGAGATGGCGGTGCGTCACCCCGTAGCCGGCTCCTTCGCCCAGTACGCCGGGTCCTTCCTCGGTCCCTGGGCCGGCTACATCGTCGGATGGGTCTTCTGGCTCGAGCTGGCGGTCGTCGCCATCGCCGACATGACCGCCGTGGCCACCTACATGGGCCTGTGGTTCCCAGGAGTGCCCGGGTGGGTGTGGATGCTGGCCGCCATCGCCCTCATCGGGACGCTCAACCTCATGGCGGTGCGGGTCTTCGGCGAGATGGAGTTCTGGTTCTCCCTCATCAAGATCCTCGCGATCCTCGCGCTCGTCGTCGGCGGCATCGTCCTCATCGTCTGGGGCCGGGAGGTCGGCGGCACCACCCCCGACGTCGCCCACCTGTGGCAGCACGACGGCTTCGCCCCCTTCGGGCTGTGGGGGATCATCATGAGCTTCAGCGTCGTCGTCTTCTCCTTCGGCGGCATCGAGACCCTCGGCATGACCGCCGGCGAGGCGGACACCCCGGAGCGCTCCATCCCGCGCGCGGTCAACACGGTGCCCTTCCGCATCCTGCTCTTCTACGTGGCCGCGCTCGCGGTCATCATGTCGATCATCCCGTGGACCGAGGTCGACGGGCAGTCCTCCCCCTTCGTCGAGGTCTTCGCCGCGCTGCAGGTCCCGGCGGCCAAGCACCTGATGAACTTCGTCGTCCTCACCGCGGCGCTGTCGGCGATGAACGCGATCTTCTACTCCTGCTCGCGCACGATGTACGGCCTCGCCGAGCAGGGGCACGCCCCGCGTTCCTTCCTGCGTCTCTCCCGGCGCAGCCACATCCCGATCCTGCCGGTCACCTGCATGTTCGCCACCGGCCTGGTCGGGGTCGGTCTCTACCTCGTCATCCAGGAGCGGCTCTTCTTCTACGTGGCCGCGATCGCCACCTTCGCGACCGTCTTCACGTGGCTGATGATCCTGCTGGCGCACTGGCGGATGCGGGTGCAGATCGCCCGTTCGGACGCGGCGGCCACCTCCTACCGGATGCCGTTCTTCCCGGTCCCGAACGCCGTCGCGGTCGCGTTCATGCTCGGCGTGATCCTGCTGCTGGCGATGACCGAGTCCGGTCGGCACGCCTTCATCGTCGGCTCGGGGATGCTCGTCCTGCTCACCGCGGCGTACTTCGCCTTCGTGCGGGGCCGCGGCCGGGAGCGGATGACCCTCGACTGAGGTCGCGGCGCGCCCCCTTCGCCGCCGCACCGGGGAGCGAAGGGGGTGCCCCTCACCCCTTCGCCAGGGTCCGGATGTCCTTGACCTGGGTCCGCTCGTCGTCGGCGCGCTCGTCCTCGGTCATCTGCTGGCTGTCGATCTCGGCCTGGACGCGGCTGAGGTAGTGCTCCACCTCGGCGCGCACGGTCTCCTCGTCCCAGCTGAGCTCCCGGCCGAGCAGCTCCGCGGCCGGCGCAGCGCTCTCGGCGCCTCGATCGGCGGTGTCGATGGAGATGCGTGTCCGGCGGGTGAGCAGGTCGTTCAGGTGCAGGGCGGCCTCCTGCCGGGCCGCGTAGACGACCTCGACCGCGAGGTACTCCTCGGCCCCCGTGAGCGGCTGCGCCAGGCCGCGGTCCTCGTCGATCATCGCGAAGAGGTCCACCGCCAGCGACCCGTAGCGGTCCAGCAGGTGGGTGATCCGCCAGACGGGCAGGTCGTGCCGGCGGCTGAGCGCGTCGATCTGGTTGACCAGCGCCTGGTAGCCCTCCGCCCCGAGGAGCGGGATGTGCTCGGTGACGCTGTCCGGGACCCCGGGCGAGAGGTCCTCGCGGGCCGCGTCGACGGCGTCGGCGGCCATCACCCGGTACGTCGTGTACTTCCCACCGGCGATCGAGATCAGCCCCGGCTGCGGCCGGGCCACCGCGTGCTCGCGGCTGAGCTGGGAGGTCTCCTCGCTCTCCCCCGCCAGCAGCGGGCGCAGGCCGGCGTAGACGCCCTGGATGTCCTCCCGGGTGAGCGGGGTGAGCAGCACCCCGTTGATCTGCTCGAGCAGGTAGTCGATGTCCGCCGAGGTCGCCGACGGGTGGGCCCGGGAGAGGTTCCAGTCGGTGTCGGTCGTCCCGATGATCCAGTGCGTGCCCCACGGGATGCAGAAGAGCACCGAGGTCGCCGTCCGCAGGATCAGGCCGGTCTCGGAGTTGATCCGGTCCCGGGCGACGACGAGGTGGACTCCCTTGCTCGCCCGGACGTGGAAGCGTCCGCGCCCGCCGGCCATCGTCTGGATGTCGTCGGTCCACACGCCGGTGCAGTTGATGACGACCGAGGCCTCGACCTCCACCTCGTTCCCGGTCTCGACGTCGAGCACGGTCGCCCCGACGACCCGCTCGCCCGCGTGCTTGAGGCCGGTGACCTTCGCCGAGTTCAGCACCGTGGCGCCGTAGGCGGCGGCGGTGCGCACGACCGTGAGGGTGTGGCGGGCGTCGTCGGTCTGGGCGTCGTGGTAGACCAGTCCGCCGTGGTGGGCGTCCGGCTTGAGGGCGGGGGCGATCCGGCGGACGCCGCCGTGGGAGAGCTGCTTGGTGCGCGGCACGGAGCGCGCCCCGCCCATGGTGTCGTACATCGTCAGCCCGGCCGTGACGTACGGGCGCTCCCAGAAGGCGTGCTTGAGGGGGTAGAGGAAGGAGACCGGCTTGACCAGGTGCGGTGCGATCCGGGTGAGCATGAGCTCGCGCTCCTGCAGCGCCTCACGCACCAGCCCGAAGTTGAGCTGCTCCAGGTAGCGCACCCCGCCGTGGAAGAGCTTGCTCGAGCGCGAGGAGGTGCCGCAGGCGAAGTCGCGCTGCTCGACGAGGGCCACCCTGAGCCCGCGGGTCGCCGCGTCGAGGGCGGCTCCCGCCCCGGTCACGCCGCCTCCGACGACGAGGACGTCGAGGTCCTCCTCCGCGAGTCGCTGCCAGGCACGGGCACGAGCGGCGGCATCCAACGGGGTGGGGGCGGGCATGGGACCTCCAGGTGGTTGGGCGTGGTCGAAGGGAGCGAATCCCCTGTGCCCGCAACGGTACGCGGCCGCGGCGCCTCCTCGCGACGGGAACGGGGACCGGTCCGATCTCGGCGCGCGCGTCGTCGATCCCGCGGTTAGCGTGATCCGCCAGAGACACGAACCCGACCCGTCGAAGGAGACGACTTCGTGGATCCCTCCCTCGCCGACATCTGGATGTTCGAGACGCTCGGCACGGCGACGCTCGTGCTGCTGGGCTGCGGGGTGGTCGCCAACACGGCACTGGCCCGGACGAAGGGAGCCGGTGGCGGCTTCCTCCTGGTGAACTTCGGCTGGGGCATCGGCGTCTTCGCCGGCGTCTACGTCGCGTACAAGTCCGGCGGGCAGATCAACCCGGCGGTCACCCTCGGCCTGCTGGCCTCGGGGCAGGACTTCACCGCCCTGCAGGTCCTCAGCTACATCGGGGCCCAGCTGCTCGGCGCGTTCCTCGGAGCCGCGGTGTGCTGGCTGGCCTACCGCGACCACTTCGACCACGACGACAGCGACGCCGACACGACGCTCGGGGTCTTCTCGACCGGGCCGGAGATCCGCAACATCAAGGCGAACGTCGCGACCGAGGTCATCGGGACCTTCATCCTCGTCTTCGTCATCCTCTCCTTCGGCAAGACCCCGAGCGAGCTCGGTCCGCTGCCCGTCGCCCTCCTCGTCGTCGGCATCGGCGCGAGCCTCGGGGGGCCGACCGGCTACGCGATCAACCCGGCCCGCGACCTGGGGCCCCGCCTGGCACACGCCGTGCTGCCGATCCGCGGCAAGGGACGCAGCGACTGGTCCTACGCCTGGGTCCCCGTCGTGGGACCGATCACCGGCGCGGTGCTGGCCGGGATGGCCGCCCGTGTGGTCGGCTACGTCTGACCCCCTTCGTCCCGTCCGCCCGTCTCACCAAGGAGTCATCAGATGAGCAGCACCTACGTCCTGGCCATCGACCAGGGCACGACGAGCACGCGCGCGGTGGTCTTCGACCGTGCGGGCCAGCCGGTCGCCAGCGACCAGCTCGAGCACGAGCAGATCTTCCCGCGCGCCGGCTGGGTCGAGCACGACGCCCTGGAGATCTGGCAGAACACGCGCCGGGTCATCGGCGGTGCCCTCAGCCGGGCCAACCTCAACAGCCGGCACATCGAGGCCGTCGGCATCACCAACCAGCGCGAGACGACGGTCATCTGGGAGAAGTCGACCGGCAAGCCGATCCACAACGCGATCGTCTGGCAGGACACCCGCACCCAGGGGCTCGTCGACACGCTCGCCGAGGACGGCGGGGTCGACCGTTTCAAGGAGGTGTGCGGTCTGCCGCTCGCGACCTACTTCGCCGGGCCGAAGATCGCCTGGATCCTCGACAACGTCGACGGTGCCCGCGAGCGTGCCGAGGCGGGTGAGCTGCTGGCCGGCACGATGGACACCTGGCTGCTGTGGAACCTCACCGGGGGTGGGCAGAACGACGGTGTGCACGTCACCGACGTCACCAACGCCTCCCGGACGATGCTGATGGACCTGCGCAGCCTCGACTGGGACGAGTCGGTCTGCGAGGCCATCGGCGTACCCACCCGGCTGCTGCCGGAGATCCGCTCCTCGTCGGAGAACTACGGCCAGTGCCAGCCGGGGGTCCTCGCGGGCACCCCGGTGGCCGGCATCCTCGGCGACCAGCACGCGGCCACCTTCGGTCAGGCCTGCCTGGAGCCGGGCACGGCGAAGAACACCTACGGCACCGGCAACTTCATGCTGCTCAACACCGGGACCGAGA
>CAZHSL010000029.1:0-15151 GCA_964535185.1 uncultured Corynebacterium sp. | reverse complement strand
CAGATCGGCATCCAGGAGGTGCGCAGCACGCAGGGCGGGGAGCCGTCCTACATCGTCCAGGTCCCGCCGACCGAAGCCGACCTCTCCGACGTACCGGGGGCCTACGGCGGGCAGGGCAATTCCCGCGACTGGGCATCGAACCTGCGCCTGGTCGCCGGGCAGCATCCCGCCGCGATGGACGACGTGCGCGCCGCGATGGAGGAGGCCGGCATCCCGCCGGGCGCGGACGTGATGATCGTGGGCCACTCGCAGGGCGGGATCGTCGCGAACCATCTCTCGGCCGATCCGACGTTCAACTCCAGCAGCGGGGAGCCGGGCACGTACAACATCACCCACACCTTCTCCGTGGGCTCACCGGTGCAGACCGTCGTCCCCGCCCAGGGGACGACCGAGTCCGTGAACGTCAACCACGAGGCCTCGCTCGGCCACGGCGGCTTCGGCGGCGACCTCATCCCCGCCACCGACCTCGGGGGGCTGCAGGCGGACGGCGGGACGCTCACCGCGCCCAACCGTCACGAGGTGACGCTGGAGCCCTATCCGGGGACGGGGTGGAACCCGGTGCCGGTGCTCGAGGAGAACCACGACTCGGTGGGCCTGGGCGGCGACCCCTCCGGCGGCTACGCCGGCTCGGTCCAGCGTGCGACCGGGACCGATCCCACGCTCTCCGCGCTCCAGGACGACCTCACCGGCGTGTACCTCGGCGAGGGGACCTACGTGTCCCGCTCGCAGGTGGTGACCGTCGGTCGCGGGCCGGCCTGAGCACTGCTCCCGGCGACGAGCCGGGCCGGCGCTCAGCCCAGGCCGTAGCGGGCGTAGAAGGCGCCCGCGCTCACCCGGTCCAGGCGCGGGTCCTCGACCGGCATGTCGGGGTCGAGCTCGAGGGCGTCGAGCTCCGTCCCGTCGGCGAGCACCCCGGTGATCCCGCCGACCTGCATGCGCCGGGCGGTCTCGGCGTCGAGGCGGTCGTGGACCACGGTGACGACGGCGCGCATCGCCTCGTCGTACACGGCGAGCCCGGCCTCGCGCCCCGACTCCGCGATCTCGATACGGCCGCGCAGCAGGCGCTGGAAGCGCGAGCCGAGCTCCTGCTCGAGCGCGGCGGAGGTCACGCCGTCCACCGCGGCGGCCGCCTCCTGCGCCTCGGCGGAGACGTCCTCGCCGCGCAACCCGCAGCCGCTCAGCATCATCGCCGCCGCAGCGGCGATACCGCCCAGCGTTCCCCGTCTGCTCAACATTCCCGTCCCCTCGTCGGTCGGCTCGGCTCCGAGCATGCCATGCCCGGCCTCCCGCGGTCTGCTGATCCGGCTCGCTGTGGACGCGGAGGCGGGCGTTCCGTCCCCGCACCGGCCGGCGCCGGCCGCAGGCGCCGCGCGACCGGCGGCCCCTCCCGCGCGGAGGCGCCGCCGATCACACGGACCGTCTCCGGGTCAGGCGCGGGTCACGGACACCGTGACGGTGCCGCCGGAGACCTTCTCGCTCGCGGAGTGCGCACCCTCGGCCGGGGCGGCGGGCACCGCGACCTCGACGGCGAGCACCTCGCCGGCGACCAGCTCGCGGTGCGCGGCGACCGCTTCGACGACCTGCGGGTCGCCGTCGACGGTGAGCCGGATCCGGTCCGAGACCTCGAACCCGGCCTCGCGGCGTGCGGACTGGATCGCACGGACCACGTCGCGTGCGGTGCCCTCGGCCTCGAGCTCGGGGGTCACGCGCGTGTCCAGCGCGACGAAGTCGCCGCCGCGCAGCACGCCCACGGCGTGGCCCTCCATCGCGGAGGAGTCCCCGGCCACCAGGTCCAGCGAGTACTCGCCCTCCTCCAGCGCGATCCCGCCGGAGGTGACCTGCCCAGATCCGTCCACCGACCAGTCGCCCGTCTTCGACCCCTTGATGACCGTCTGCACCTGCTTGCCCAGGCGCGGGCCGGCGGCGCGGGCGTTGACGCTGAGACGCTGCTCGACGCCCATGCCCTGGGCCTCCTCGCTCGCGACGTCCAGCAGACGCACCGCCTTCACGTTCAGCTCGTCGGCGATGATCGCCGCGAACGCCTCGAGGGAGGTCGGGTCGTGGTGGACGACGTCGAGCTCCGCGAGCGGCAGCCGGGCCCGCAGCTGCGCCTTCTTGCGCAGCGAGTTGCCGACGGACGCGATGGCGCGCACGTCGTCCATCCGGGCCACCAGCTCCGGGTCGCGCGGGAAGAGGTCCGCATCGGGCCAGTCGGTCAGGTGCACGCTGCGCCCGCCGGTGAGCTGCTTCCAGATCTCCTCGGTCACCATCGGCAGCAGCGGGGCCGCCACCTGGCAGAGGGTCTCCAGGCACGTCGAGAGCACGTCGATGGCCTGCTCGTCGCCCTCCCAGAAGCGGTCGCGGGAGCGGCGCACGTACCAGTTGGTGAGCATGTCGAGGTAGTCCTGGATCAGCTCGGCGGCGTCCGCGATCGCGAGCTCGGTCATCGACTCCCTCACCTCCCGCACCAGGTCGCCGGTGCGGGCCAGCAGGTAGCGGTCCATGACGTCGGTGGAGTCGTGCCGGGTGCGGCCCCGGTATCCCGTCGGCCGGCCGGAGGCATCCTTCTCCCCCGCGGCGTTGGCGTACAGCCCCAGGAAGTACCAGACGTTCCACAGCGGCAGCACCACGTGGCGCGTCGCGTCGCGGATCTTCGGCTCGTCGACGACGAGGTTCCCGCCGCGCAGGATCGGCGAGGCCATGAGGAACCAGCGCATCGCGTCGGCGCCGTAGGACTCGTACATCTCCCGCACGTCGGGGTAGTTGCGCAGCGACTTCGACATCTTCTGCCCGTCCTCGCCGAGCACGATGCCGTGGCAGATCACCGAGGTGAACGCGGGGCGGTCGAACAGGGCGGTGGACAGCACGTGCATGACGTAGAACCAGCCGCGGGTCTGTCCGATGTACTCGACGATGAAGTCCGCCGGGTTGTGCGAGGAGAACCAGTCGGTGTTCTCGAAGGGGTAGTGCACCTGCGCGAACGGCATCGAGCCGGAGTCGAACCAGACGTCGAACACCTCGGGGATGCGCCGCATCGTCGAACGCCCGGTGGGGTCGTCGGGGTTCGGGCGGGTGAGCTCGTCGATGTAGGGGCGGTGGAGGTTGACCTCGCCGTGCTCGTCGCGAGGGAGGGTGCCGAAGGCCTCCTCGAGCTCGGCGAGCGATCCGTACACCTCGACGCGGGGATGGTTCGGATCGTCGCTCTTCCACACCGGGATCGGGGAGCCCCAGTAGCGGTTGCGGGAGATGGCCCAGTCGCGGGCGCCCTCGAGCCACCTGCCGAACTGGCCGTGCTTGACGTTCCCGGGGACCCAGTCGATCTGCTCGTTCAACTCGAGCATCCGCTCACGCTGATCGGCGACCTTCACGTACCAGGAGGAGACGGCCTTGTAGATCAGGGGGTTCCGGCAGCGCCAGCAGTGCGGGTAGGAGTGCACGTAGCTGGCCTCGCGCAGCAGACGGCCGGAGCGCTGGAGGTTGCGGATGATCGGGCGGTTCGCCTCGAACACCTGCACCCCGGCGATCTCGTCCAGCTCGGTGCCGGCGAAGTAGTCCAGGAACTGCGCGCCCTCGTCCACGGAGACGATGACGGGGATCCCGTACTCGGCGTTGACCTGCTGGTCCGCCTCGCCGTAGGCGGTGGCCTGGTGGACCACGCCGGTGCCGTCGTCGGTGGAGACGTAGTCGGCGACGGTGACGATCCACGCGTTCTCGGTGCCCCAGCGCTCGCGGTCGGCGGAGTAGACCGTCCACAGCGGCCGGTAGGCGACGTGCTCGAGCTCGCGACCGGCGAAGGTGCGCTCCTCGCGGGCGGCGAGGACCTCCTCGGCGCTCTCGTAGCCGAGCTCCTTCGCGTAGCCGCCCAGCAGCGCGGTCGCCATCAGGTAGCGGCCCTCGCCCGCAGCGGTGCCGTCGGCGGCGCCGAGCGGCCCGGCGGGGACCACCGCGTACTCGAGCTCGGGGCCGACGGCGAGGGAGAAGTTGGTGGGCAGCGTCCAGGGGGTCGTGGTCCAGGCGAGCGCGCTGACGCCCTCGAGCCCGAGCTCGGAGGCCTTCTCGCCGGTGAAGGGGAAGGTGACCGTGACGGTCTGGTCCTGGCGCTCCTGGTAGACGTCGTCGTCCATGCGCAGCTCGTGCGCGCTCAGCGGCGTCTGGTCCTTCCAGCAGTAGGGCAGCACGTAGTAGCCCTCGTAGGCGCGGCCCTTCTCGTACAGGGTCTTGAACGCCCACAGCACGGACTCCATGAAGGTGACGTCGAGGGTCTTGTAGTCGTTCTCGAAGTCGACCCAGCGGGCCTGGCGGGTGACGTAGTCCTCCCACTCCTTCGTGTACTTCAGCACCGAGGCCCTCGCGGCGTTGTTGAACTCCTTGAGGCCCATCGCCTCGATCTCGGACTTCTCGGTCATGCCCAGTTCCCGCATCGCCTCGAGCTCGGCGGGCAGGCCGTGGGTGTCCCAGCCGAAGCGGCGGTCCACCTTGTTCCCGATCATGGTGCGGAACCGCGGCACGACGTCCTTGACGAAGCCGGTGAGGAGGTGGCCGTAGTGCGGCAGGCCGTTGGCGAAGGGCGGCCCGTCGTAGAAGACGAACTCCTCGGCGCCCTCGCGCTGTGCGATCGAGGCGCGGAAGGTGTCGTCGGCGCGCCAGAACTCCTGGATCGAGTTCTCGAGCGCGGGCAGGTTCGGCGAGGGGACGAGCGAGTCTCCGGTGACGGGATAGACCATGAGGACGGACCTCCGAGGAAGGACGGGGACGACGAAAGGACGGCATGCGCTCCGAGGACGCTTCCCGGCCCGGAGGCCGGTGGCGCGGTACCACCTCGGTTGATGCCTCGCGCCGACGGATGCGACGCAGGGCCTCCCCTTGTTCCTCAGCTGTGACGGGCTGGTCCCGGCGGGTTCTACTGGGCCCGCACCGCGGACGGGCGGTGGGCGGTTCTTCCCGCGGCTCTCCGGTGATGGCCGGGTCGGTGCCGATGGCGGCCAGTGTACGTGGCCGCCGGCCGCGCCGGGATCGCGCCCGGGGCGGGATCACAGAGAGTCCCGCTGTGACGTCCAGCACCTGCACAGGAGGCGGCGTTCCAATGGTCCCGGAGGCCCTGGGACCGTCGCCGTCGGCGCCGGGACCCACCCCACCCCCGACGCAGGAGGACGCATGGACGAGGACACCCCTTCCCGGCGCAGCCGCGCCACCGCCGGAGCGTCCGCGCTCGGCGCCGCAGCGCTGCTCGTGCTCAGCTTCGGCCCCTCGGCGCTGGCGCTGTCGCCCGCGACCCCGACGCCGCAGTCGCTGCGCGCACCGAGCTCCGCCACGGCCCCGACCACCCCCTCCGCCTCCGCGACGGCCGCGGTCTCCGGCTCCGCAGCGCCGGCCCCGTCAGCGCTCTCGCGGGACGCGCGCGAGGACCAGGAGGAGGCCTGACGGCCCGAGCACACCGGCGGAGGCCCCGTCCCGGGCGGCCGCCGGCTCGTCCCGGCGAGGGCCGGGAGCACCCGATGACGAGGCAAGAGTCACCTCGTCGGGCCTCGGCGGGCGTGGAAGACTGGGGCCTCGAGGTCGGTGCCCGGATCCCCCGGGCGGACGTTGCCAAAGGAGCGAGGATGTCGCTGTTCGGGGAGCCGTTCACCGCGAAGTGCCTGAAGTCCGGGATCACGGTCGAGGTGGGCGAGGGTCAATCCCTCCTCGAGGCGCTGCTGGACGCGGACATCCCCATGGACTACTCGTGCGAGGGCGGGGTGTGCGGCACCTGCGTGGTCCCGCTGGTCTCCGGCGAGGTCGAGCACATGGACGAATTCCTCATGGACGACGAGCACGCCGATCAGATGATCACCTGCGTCTCCCGCGGCGAGGGCGAGATCGAGATCGACGTCTGAGACGCCCGCGACGGGCGGCCCTACCCCGGCACCCGCCTCAGAGGCGCGGACCGGCGAGGACCCAGGTGACCGCCACGAGCGAGATCAGCGCTGCGGCGCCGCCGATCGCGAGCGGGAGCCCGAGGCTCGGGCCGATCACCAGGAGGGCCAGCACCCCCACGGCCGCGAGGGCGAGCAGGAGCGAGAAGAGGACCGGCCGACCGGCCGCCGGCTTGGCGGACGGCGACCGCGGCGGGGTCACCTCCGGATGCGTCGTCGCCATGGTGACGTCCTCTCCGACCTGCAGGGCAGGTGCGCGCTGAGCCGATGAGCACGCCCGGTCCGTTCCCGCGGCGCGCCCGGTGACCCGATCCTCTCCCGGGACGGGCACCGCTCACATCAGGCGCAGGGCGGAGATCTCCCTCATCCTTTGGTCGTACACGGCGGCGACCGGCAGCGCCGGGTCGCCCGGCCGGAACTCAGACCCCCTGGTGCCGGGCGACGCGGTGCGCCGCGGCCTGGGCGAGCGGCCGCACGGTGACCAGGTCGAGGTTCACGTGGTGGGGCGCGCCCAGGGCGTAGGAGATGACGTCCGCGCAGTCCTCGGCGGTCAGCGGCTGCTCGACCCCGTCGTAGACGGCGTCGGCCGCCTCCTGGTCGCCGAGCCGGACCAGGGAGAACTCCTCGGTGCGGACCATGCCGGGCGCGATCTCGATGACGCGCACCTTCTCGCCGTTGAGCTCCAGGCGGAGGGTGCGGGCGAGCATGTGCTCCCCCGCTTTCGCGGCGTTGTAGCCGGAGCCGCCGGGGTACGCCTCGTGGGCGGCCACGGAGGTCACGAACAGCACGTCGCCGCGCCCGCTGCGGCGCAGGGCGGGCAGCAGCGCCCTGGTCACGCGCAGGGCGCCGAGCACGTTGGTCTCGTACATCCCCTGCCACCTGTCGAGATCCGCCTCGGCGACCGGATCGACGCCGAGGGCGCCGCCGGCGACATGCACGACGGCGTTGAGGGTCTCGCCGAACAGCTCGCGCGCCCGCTCGGCGAGCGCGGCGACGGAGGCGTCGTCGGTGACGTCCACGCCGAGGGTCGCGCAGCCGGTCTCCTCGGCGAGCGCGCGCAGGCGGTCCTCGCGCCGGGCGACGGCGAGGACCCGCCAGCCGTCGGCGACCAGGCGCTGGGCGGTGGCGCGGCCGATGCCGGACGAGGCCCCGGTGACGACGGCGGTGAGGCGGGTGATGGGGTCGGTGGCTGCCTGGGTGTTCGAGGAGGTCATGACCTCACAGTACGCGCGGCCCGTTCCGGGGGCGCCGCTGCGGTGGGCGCCGGGGCCGCCGCGCCCTTGTGCTCCTCCGCACAGGTGGCTAGGCTCGCGCGGGTGTCCACGTACCGGTCGGTCGCCGCAGCGGCGTTCCGCCAGTACTCGACCTACCGGATGGCCACCGCCGCCGGGATCTTCACCAACGTCGTCTTCGGGTTCATCCGCGCCTCGATCCTGTTCACCGCGATCAGCAGTGCCGGCGGCGAGCTCTCCGGCTACACCGTCGCGCAGGCGGCGACCTACGTGTGGCTCGGCCAGGCGCTGCTCGCCCCGATCGAGGCCTTCGGCACCCGGGAGGTCTCCCAGCGGGTGCACCAGGGGGACATCGCGATCGATCTGCTGCGCCCCGTCTCCTTCCTCGGCCTGCACTACGCCCAGAAGCTCGGCCGCTCCGGGTTCCTGCTGCTGGGCCGCGGCATCCCGCCGCTGCTGGTGGGGGCGGTGGTCACCGGGCTCGCCCTGCCCGAGGATCCCTTCTCGTACCTGCTCGGGGCCGCCTCGGTGCTGCTGGCGATCACGGTCGCGTTCCTGGCGGACATGCTGGTGAACCTGGCCGCGTTCTGGCTGGTGGAGACGCGGGGCCTGACGATCGTGTACACCGCGGTGATGAACCTGCTGTCGGGCTTCCTCATCCCGATCCTGTGGTTCCCGGACTGGCTGCTCGCGATCGCGCGGGCGACCCCGTTCCCCTCGATGATCCAGACGCCCATCGACACGCTCTCCGGTCGCCTCTCCCCCGCGGAGGCGCTGCCGCTGGTCGGTGCCCAGATCGGCTGGGTGCTGGTGCTGGCGCTGGCGGCCCAGGCGGTCCTGCGGGCCGGGGTGCGCAGCGTGGAGGTGCAGGGTGGCTGAGCTCTCCCGCCGCGGCCCGCGGCCCGAGCCCGCCGATCGTCCGGTCTCCACCGCGCGCATGGTCGCGACCCTCTACTGGTCCCGGATCCGATCGCAGGCCTCGTTCCGCGCCAGCTTCCTCACCGACGTCGCCGGGCAGGTGCTGATCGTGAGCACGGAGTTCCTCGAGCTGTGGGTGATCCTCTCCCAGGTCAGCACCTTCGGCGGGATGAGCCTGGTGCAGGTCGCCGTGGTCTACGGCCTCGGCGCGCTGGCCTTCGGCCTCGCGGACCTCGTCTTCGGGGAGATCGACGGGCTGTCCACGCACATCCGCTCCGGGAAGCTCGAGACGCTGCTGATCCGTCCGGTGCCCATGCTGCTGCAGATCTCCAGCCTGGACCTGTCGCTGCGGAGGATCGGGCGCATCGCCGTGGGGCTGGCGATGTACGTGACCGCACTGGTGCTCGCCGGCTTCTCGCCGACGGCGACGTCGCTGCTGCTGGCGGTGCTGGCGCCGCTGGCCGGCGCGCTGGTGTTCGGGGCGCTGCTGACGATGGCCGGCGCCATGCAGTTCTGGCTCATCGACGGCCGCGAGTTCGCGAGCGCCTTCACCTACGGCGGCAACTACGTGGCCACGACCCCCGGCGCCGTGTTCGCCCTGCCGATGCGCGCCTTCTTCACCTTCGTGATCCCGGCGACGCTGATCGCCTACGCCCCCACCCTCACGCTGCTGGAGCTGCCCGGCCCCGCGCTGATCCCGGCCTGGGCCGGGTGGATGGGACTGCCCGCCGCGGTCCTGGCCTGGAGCGCGGCGGGTCTGCTCTGGCGCGCGGGGGTCCGCAGATACACAGGAGCCGGTGGATGAGCATCTCCCAGATCCCGCGACCGCCCGAGGACCGCCCTGCGGAGGGGAACGCCTCCCCCGGCCCCGCCGTCGTGCTGGAGTCCCTGCGCCGGGACTACCTGGTGCGCGCCGCCGCGCCCGGCTCCCGCAGGCGCCGCCGGCGCGTGGTGCGCGCGGTCGACGAGGTCTCGCTGCGGATCGATCGCGGCGAGACCGTGGGGTTCGTCGGCGCCAACGGCGCGGGCAAGTCCACGACGATCAAGATGATGACCGGGATCCTGCAGCCGACCGGCGGCTCGGTGCGGGTGCTGGGCCGGGACCCGGTGCCCGAGCGTCGTCACCTGGCCCGGGAGATCGGGGTGGTCTTCGGCCAGCGCTCGCAGCTGTGGTGGGACCTGCCGCTGCGGGACAGCTACCGGATCCTGGGGGCCATGCACCGCCTCACCGAGAGGCGGCGCGAGGCCCGGCTGGAGCGGCTGGTCGAGGGTCTGGACCTCGGCGGCTTCCTCGACCGCCCGGTGCGGCAGCTGTCGCTGGGCCAGCGCATGCGCGGCGAGGTCGCCGCAGCGCTGCTGCACTCCCCCGAGCTGGTGGTCCTCGACGAGCCCACGATCGGGCTGGACATGGTCTCCAAGGAAGGGCTGCGGCGCTTCCTGCGCGAGGACCGCGCCGAACGCGGCACCACCCTCTTCCTCACCACCCACGACATGGGGGACGTGGAACGACTCTGCGACCGGATCGTGGTGGTGAACTCCGGCACCGTCGCCTACGACGGCCCCCTGGCCTCGTTCCGTCGCCGGCTGGGCGCTCCCCGCGAGCTGATCGTCGACCTCGCCACGCCGGCGACGTCCCTGGACCTGCCGGCCGCCGCCACCGCCCTCGCCGTGGAGGCGGACGGGATCCGGCACCGGATCAGCTTCTCGGGATCCGAGCTGACCGTGCCGGCGCTGCTCACCGCCATCGGCCGCCAGGCCGAGGTGCGCGACCTCTCCCTCACCGAACCGGCGATCGAGGACCTGGTGCGCCGGATCTATGCGCGCGACGGAATAGTCTGAGGGCATCCGCCGCCGAGGCTCCGCTGCCCCGCGCCTGCGAAGGAGGACCATGGCCCGCTCGTACGCCACCGTCGGACAGATGCTGACCTATGCGATGGACCGCTCCACGCAGTCAGCGGGCCTCGAGGGATGGAGCTCCCACCCCGATCGGGCCGACGTCGTGCTGCGGCACATGCTCGAGTTCGTGCTGATGGCGCCGCGCAGCCGCAGCGCCTTCCTGCGCACCGTGGCCCGCACCGAGCACGCCACCGGCAGCATCGTCGCCGCGCCCCGCCTGCGCCGCAACGCGCCCGACCTGGTCGCCGAGATGTTCCCCTCCACGACCGAGGACGGCGCCCGACTCGGGATCGCGCTGCGCACCGGAGGCTCGTTCGACGCCTCCCGCCTGGAGAGCCTGCGCGCCGCGCTCGGCACCTCGCCCCATCACCTGCTGATCGCGATCTCCCGCCGCTCCGACCTGCAGGGCGCCGAGGGCGAGCTGCCGCACGGCGTGGTCACCCTCAGCTGGGGGCGGCTCAGCCGGCGCATGGCCAAGGCCGACCAGGGCCACGCCGCGCTGTGGGAGACCATCGGCGAGATCGGCGAGAACTCCGGCCGCCCGGTCGTGCAGTTCCCCGTGGAGGCGAAGAAGCTGCTGACCAAGCGCAGGGTCGCCGAGGAGTTCCGCGCCCATCTCGACGTGCTGCACCAGGCCGGCCGCACCCTGCTGGGCTCCAGCGCGCACTTCTCGACCCGGCGCGGACAGGCCGCCGCCCACCTGCAGGTCGGCGTGGGGCTGCACCGCACCGGCCTCGAGTTCGGCGAGGTCGAGCAGGGCACCCCCGTCCACCTCACGCGCACCGGCCAGGAACCGACCCCGCTGGGCATCGGTCGGCTCGAGGACCCCGAGGCCCGCGCCGCCGCCCGGGAGCGCCTGGAGGGCCTCGCCGCCCGCACGTCATGGCGCGAGGAGGCTCGGCCGCCGCAGCCGCCCCAGGAGCTGATCGGCACCCCCGCCTCCCCCGAGGTCGAGGGGGCCCGGCTGCTGCTGTGGGGGGTGTTCAACCCGATGCTGCTGCGCGACCGCGGCTTCGACCTCGCCGCGGCCCGCCGACAGCCCGCCCTGACCACCACGACCCTGGGGCTGCGGCTGCACCAGCGCGGCGACGACAGCGGGACGACGTACCGGATCTGGGTCGGCGGCGAGCGCGAGTGGAGCCATCTGATCCCGAAGGTGACCCGCGAGGCGTCGGAGGAGCGCGGGGAGGAGACCTATGCGGTCGCCCCGCGCAAGAGCCAGTCCACGGCGGACTTCGTCTGGGAGGTCCACCGCGCGCTGCGCTCGCTGACCATCGCCTGAACCGCACCGGTCTGCGTCACCGCCCACGCGCCCCTCCGCTGCGGGACAATGGACGGCATGAACGAGCGCAGCGACAGCACGGTCAGGCATGGCGAGTACAAGGTCGGCGGCGGGAAGCTGGTCTCGGTCGACGTGACCGTCGTCGACGAACGGATCGCGACCGCGCACGTGTTCGGGGACTTCTTCCTCGAACCGGACGACGCCCTCGAGGACCTGAACGCGGCCCTGGTGGGCATGCCCACCACGGCGACCACCGCCGAGCTCGCCTCCGCCCTCACGACCCAGCTGGCCGCCCGGCCGGACGCGGTGCAGCTGATCGGGTTCGACGAGGAGGCCGTCGCGATCGCGACCCGGCGCGCCCTCGGCCACGCCACCAGCTGGAGCGACCTGACCTTCGACGTCATCGGCCCCCAGGTGCTGCCCCCGGTGCTGCACGTGGCCCTCGACGAGGTTCTGCCCCTCGAGGTGGTCGCCGGTCGCCGCAACCCGCACTTCAGGATCTGGGACTGGGACTCCCCGCTGGTCGTGATCGGCTCCTACCAGTCGCTGCGCAACGAGATCGACGCCGAGGGCGCGGCGGCGCACGGCATCGGCGTGGTGCGGCGCGTGACCGGCGGCGGGGCGATGTTCATGGAGCGCGGCAACTGCATCACCTACTCGCTGGTGGTCCCGACCTCCCTGGTGGAGGGGCTCAGCTTCGAGCAGTCCTACGCCTACCTCGACGACTGGGTGATGGGCGCGCTCGCGGAGATCGGGGTCAGGGCCCGCTACGTGCCGCTGAACGACATCGCCTCCGAGCAGGGCAAGATCGGCGGCGCCGCCCAGCGCCGCTTCGCCGGCGGGGTGCTGCTGCACCACGTGACGATGGCCTACGACATCGACGCGGACAAGATGGGCGAGGTGCTGCGGATCGGCAAGGAGAAGCTCTCCGACAAGGGCACCCGCAGCGCGAACAAGCGGGTGGACCCGATGCGCTCGCAGACCGGCCTCCCCCGCGAGCAGATCATCGACGGCTTCCTCGAGTACTTCCGCGCCCGCTACGACACGGTCGCCTCGACGTACACCGAGGCCGAGCTCGCCCGGGCCCGTGAGCTGGTGGAGACGAAGTTCGGCACCGAGGAGTGGACTGCCCGGGTGCCGTGAGGGGCGGGCGGCGCACGGGCCCGGGCGGCTGCGGCGCGCGAGGGCGCTCACACTGTCGACGCCTGCGTTGCACGCGGACGCAGACCTGGAACAATGTCCCCCATGACCGATACCGCACCGCGCCCTGATCCCACCATCCCCGACCGCCCCTCCCTCGAGGGCCTGGAGGAGAAGTGGGACGGCGTATGGAGCGAGCAGGACCTCTATGCCTTCGACCCCGACACCACCCGTGACCAGGTCTTCAGCGTCGACACCCCGCCGCCCACGGCCTCGGGCTCGCTGCACGTCGGCCACGTGTTCGGCTACTCGCAGGCGGACATGATCGTGCGCTACCAGCGCATGCGCGGCAAGAACGTGTTCTATCCGCTGGGCTGGGACGACAACGGGCTGCCCACCGAGCGCCGCGCCCAGAACTACTATGGCGTGCGCTGCGACCCCTCGCTGCCCTACGACCCGGACTTCACGCCCCCGCAGGAGGGCGGCTCCAACAAGTCCTCGAAGGCCGCGAACCAGCTGCCGATCTCGCGCCGCAACTTCATCGAGCTGTGCGAGCAGCTGACCGCGCTGGATGAGAGGTCCTTCGAGGAGGTCTTCCGCACCCTCGGCCTCTCGGTCGACTGGGACCACAGCTACCAGACGATCAACGCCGCCTCCCGGGCCACCTCCCAGCGCGCGTTCCTCGAGAACCTGCAGCAGGGCCAGGCCTACCAGTCCGAGGCCCCCACCATGTGGGACGTCACCTACCGCACCGCGGTGGCGCAGGCCGAGCAGGAGGACCGCGAGCGCGAGGGCGCCTACCACCGCATCGGCTTCCATCGCACCGACGGCTCCGGCGACAGGGTGTTCATCGAGACCACCCGTCCCGAGCTGCTGCCCGCATGCGTGGCGCTCGTGGCCCATCCGGACGACGAGCGGTACCGGAGCCTGTTCGGCTCCACCGTCACCTCGCCGCTGTTCGGGGTCGAGGTGCCCGTGGTGGCGCACCCGCTCGCCGAGCCCGACAAGGGCGCGGGCATCGCGATGATCTGCACCTTCGGCGACTCCAACGACGTCACCTGGTGGCGTGAGCTCTCGCTGCCCACCCGCTCGGTGATCGGCCGCGACGGCCGGTTCCTGCCCGAGGCGCCGTGGATCAGCACCGAGGAGGGGCGGGCCCGCTACGCGGAGCTCGCGGGGCTGACCGTGTTCAGCGCGCAGAAGCGCGTGGTCGAGATGGTCACCGAGTCCGGGGACCTCGTCGGTGAGCCGGAGAGGATCACCCACCCGGTGAAGTTCTACGAGAACGGCGACAAGCCGCTCGAGTTCGTCACCTCGCGCCAGTGGTACCTCACCAACGGCGGCCGCGACACCTCCGAGGGCGGGCTGCGCGACGAGCTGATCGCGCGCGGCGCCGAGCTGACCTGGCACCCGCCCTACATGGAGTCCCGCTACCGCAACTGGGTGGAGGGCCTGGCCGGTGACTGGCTGATCTCGCGGCAGCGCTTCTACGGCGTGCCCTTCCCGGTCTGGTACGCGGTCGGCGACGACGGCGAGACCGATTTCGACACGGTGCTCACCCCGCCGCTGGAGGCCCTCCCGATCGATCCCACGATCGATGTGCCGGACGGCTTCACCGAGGACCAGCGCGACCAGCCCGGCGGGTTCACCGCCGATCCCGACATCCTCGACACCTGGGCCACCTCCTCCCTGACCCCGCAGCTCGCAGGCGGCTGGAATGCGGGCGCGGAGGCCGAGGGGCTGTTCGAGAAGGTGTACCCGATGGATGTGCGCCCCCAGGGCCACGACATCATCCGCACCTGGCTGTTCTCCACGATCGTGCGCTCCCACCTGCAGCAGGACTCGCTGCCGTGGAAGCACGCCTCGATCAACGGCTGGATCCTGGACCCGGACCGCAAGAAGATGTCCAAGTCCAAGGGCAATGTGGTCACCCCTCTGGGGCTGCTCCAGCAGCACGGCTCGGACGGGGTGCGCTACTGGGCCGGCCGCGCCCGCCAGGGCGTGGACACCGCCTTCGACGAGGGGCAGATGAAGATCGGCCGCCGCCTGGCGATCAAGATCCTCAACGCCAGCAAGTTCGCGCTCGGCTTCGGCGAGGCGCCCGCCGATCCGGCCGGTCGTCTGGCCGCGGATCCGTCCGTGGTCACCGATCCCCTGGACCGCGCGCTGCTGGCGCAGCTGGCGCAGGTCGTCGATCAGACCACCGCCGCCTTCGACGAGATGGACTACGCGCGCAGCCTCGAGGTCGTCGAGCCGTTCTTCTGGGCGTTCTGCGACGACTACATCGAACTGGTCAAGGAGCGCGCCCACGGCAACTCCCCCACCGGCGAGGCCGGGGCCGCCTCGGCCCGTGCGGCGCTCGCGATCGCGCTGGAGGTGCTGCTGCGCCTGTTCGCTCCCGTGGTCGTGTTCGCGACCGAGGAGGTCTGGTCCTGGTGGCGCGACGGCAGCGTCCACACCCAGCCCTGGCCCGAGGCCGCCCCGCTGCGCACGGCGGCCGCCGGGCAGGACGCCTCGCTCGTGGACTCGGTGGCACGGGCCGCGATCGTGCTGCGGCGCATCAAGTCCGATGCGAAGGTCTCGCAGAAGACTCCGCTGCTCGCGGTGACCGTGGTGGCCCCGCAGGAGGCGCTGGCCCATCTGGAGGCCGCCTCCGCGGATCTCACCGCGCTGGGCCGGATCGAGACGCTCGAGCTGGCCGCCGGCGAGGGCGAGGAGATCCTCACCCGGGACGTCGAGCTCGGTGAACCGCCCGTCAAGCAGCCGCGGTC
>CAZHSL010000028.1:0-15682 GCA_964535185.1 uncultured Corynebacterium sp. | reverse complement strand
AGGACAAGGGCAAGCGGCTCCCGCACGAGCTCTCCGGCGGTGAGCAGCAGCGCGTGGCGATCGCCCGCGCCTACGTCAACCGCCCCTCGATCCTGCTGGCGGACGAGCCCACCGGCAACCTCGACCCTGCCACCGCCGGCGGCATCCTCGACCTGCTGGCGGAGATCAACGAGCGCGGCACCACCGTGGTGATGGCCACCCACGACCGCTCCTCCGTGGACCGGATGCAGCGCCGCGTGGTCGAGATGGTCGGCGGCGTGGTGGTGCGCGACGAGGAGCGGGGCACCTATGCGACCCCGGCCCCGATCAGCGTCATCTCCGGGAACCTGCCCGACGACTCCGCGCACCGCGACGATCACCCGCTCGAGGACCAGCCGGCGGAGGCGCGCGCCGGGGCCGCAGCCGCGGAGCACGGGCCCGTGCCGAGCCCCGACCGGGACGGGGCCGCGGCCCCGTCGGCCGACGACGTGCTCGAGGAGGACCTGATCGACGAGCGTGCGGCGCTGCGGGCCCGGGACGAGGACCTCGTCGTCGAGGACGCCTTCGCCGAGGAGCCCTTCGCCGGCGACCCCTTCGCGGACGAGACCGGGGAGGAGCGGCGATGAGGGCGCGGTACATCCTCGGGGAGATCCTCACCGGCCTGTGGCGCAACATCGCGATGGTCATCTCCGTCGTGATCGTCACCGCGGTCTCGCTGACCTTCGTCGGCACCGGGGCGCTCATGCAGAAGCAGATCATGGACATGAAGTCCACGCTCGTCGAGCAGTCCCAGGTGACGATCTTCCTGTGCTCACCCCACTCCACCGCCGCCTCGTGCGCCGGCGGCGCGGCGACCGACGCCCAGATCGACTCGGTGCGCGAGGCGCTCGAGGGCGACGTGCTCAGCCCCTACATCGCCTCGTACTCCGAACGCTCCCAGGAGGAGGCGCTGGAGATCTACCAGGAGCAGTTCGCGGGCGAGAGCTTCGTCTCGAACTTCACCGCGGCGGACATGCCGGTCTCCTTCCACATCACGCTCGAGGACGCCGACGACTCCGCGGCCGTGGTCGAGTTCTTCCAGGGCCGTGACGGCGTGGACGAGGTCACCGACCTGCTGAGCACGTTCGCGCCCTTCATCGACGTGCTCAACCAGTCCACGATGTTCGCCCTCTCCCTGGCCGTGCTGATGCTGGTCGCCGCGCTGCTGCTGGTGGCCACCACGATCCGCATGTCGGTCGCCGGGCGTCGTCGCGAGATCGCGATCATGCGCCTGGTCGGGGCCTCGAACCTGTTCATCCGCCTGCCCTTCCTGCTGGAGGGCGCGGTCGCCGCGATCATCGGCGGCGTCATCGCCTCCGGGATGCTCTGGGTGGGCCTGCACTACATCGTCGAAGGATGGCTCGCGCCCACGCTCGGGGAGCAGCTGATCACCGTGGGCGTGGTCGACCTCGTCTGGGCGGCGCCGCTCCTGATCGGTCTCGGCGCGGTCCTGTCCATCGCCTCGTCCGTCGTCTCCCTCAACCGCTACCTGAAGGTGTGAGCATGTCCCTCCGCAGCCTGCGCCGCCCTCTGTGCATGCTCGCCGCCGCGATGGTGGCGATGCCGATGCTGATGACGGCGCCGCTCTCCCCGGCCTCCGCGGACGGCTCCAAGGAGGACAAGATCGCCGAGCGCGAGGAGGTCGATCGGCAGCTGGAGGACCTGCGGATCGAGCTCAGCGACGTCAACGAGGAGCTCTCCGAGACCTACCTCGCACTGGCGGAGACGGAGCTGCTGATCCCGCAGGCGCAGGCGGATCTCGAGGAGGCCCAGCGCGAGCTGGAGAAGGCCCGCGAGGAGGACCGCATCATCGGTGAGCGCCTCACCGCGGCGGAGGCCGAGGAGGAGCGGCTCTCGGGAGAGGTCGAGGAGGGCCAGGAGGAGGTCGACACCAGCAACGAGGAGCTCGCCTCCACGGCGCTGGACGCCTACAAGGGCGGCGGGATGCCGAACCCGTCCACGATCTACATCGGCAACTCCTCGCCGCAGGACGCGGTGGACCGCTCCATGAACTACCGCCTCACCATGGCCTCGCAGGGCACCCGTCTGGACTCCCTGCGCACCGACCAGGCCGTCACCGAGAACTCCGCGGAGCGCCTGGTCGCCGTGCGGGAGGAGATCGCGCAGCTCAAGATCGACTCGGAGAAGGCGGTCGAGCGCACTGAGGAGGCCGAGGCGGAGGCCTCCGAGGCGAAGCAGGCGCTGGACGCCCTCTACGCGAAGCAGAAGACGCAGCGTGAGGAGCTGGAGACCCAGAAGTCGAAGCACGAGGCCGAGGTCTCGACCCTGGAGACGCGCAGCTCGACGCTCGACACCGAGATCCAGGAGCTGGCGCGGCAGGAGCGCGAGCGCGCCGAGCGTGAGGAGCGCGAACGCCAGCGCCGTCAGCAGCAGCAACAGCAGAAGAGCAGCAGCGGCGGCAGCAGCGGCGGCGGCGGGTCCTCGAGCAGCTCCTCGTCCTCGAGCGGCTGGATCTACCCCGTCAACGCGCGCCTGAACTCGAACTTCGGCTGGCGCGTCCACCCGATCTACGGCACCCGGAAGCTCCACGCCGGCGTCGACTTCCCGGTCGCCTGCGGCGTGCCGGTCAAGGCCGCCCACTCCGGCCGGGTGATCGCCCGCACCTACAACAGCGGCGCCGGCAACAAGATCATCCTCAGCCACGGCATCATGAACGGTCGCCTGATCACCACCTCGTACCATCACCTGCAGGGCTACGCCCAGCCGGTCGGGGCGCAGGTCTCTGCGGGCACCACCGTCGGCTACGTCGGCACCACCGGCTCCTCGACGGGCTGCCACCTCCACTTCGAGGTCCACGAGGACGGCAACGCCGTCAACCCCGCCAGCTACATCTGAGCCGCCCGCCCCTGACGCCGTGCGCGAAAACCGCTCGCGGCCCGCGATGACCACCGCGTAAGCTGGGATGTCCGGTCGCCAGGGGCGTCCGGGGCATGCACTGACCGCGACGAACGACAGGAGGGTCCCGATGTCGGCGAAGAAGACCGCCGCGAAGAAGGCCGCTGCGGACGACGGGCCCTCGAAGAAGCTCATCGCCTCGAACAAGCGCGCCCGTCACGACTACTTCATCGACCAGACCTGGGAAGCCGGGATCGTGCTGACCGGGACCGAGGTGAAGTCACTGCGGGAGCGCGGCGCCTCCCTGATCGACGGCTACTGCTACATCGAGGGCGGCGAGGTGTGGATGGACAATGCCCACATCGCTCCGTACGTGAAGGGCACCTGGACGAACCACGCCGCGCGCCGCAAGCGCAAGCTCCTGCTGCACAAGGTCGAGATCGAGAAGCTCGCCAGCAAGTCCCGGGAGAAGGGCTACACCATCGTGCCGATGGAGATGTACTTCCTGGGCTCCCACGCCAAGGTCGTCATCGGCCTCGGCCGCGGCAAGAAGGAATGGGACAAGCGCCAGACCCTGCGGGAGAAGCAGGACCTCCGCGAGGCGCAGCGCGCCATGCGCCGGCGCGAGCTGGCCTGACGAACGGGCCCCTCAGACCGCGAGGTCCTGGCGGGCGAGCCGCGCGAGGGTCTGCCGGCTCGAGGCGATCACTCCCTCGTCGGCCACGCCGATCCGCTCGCGCATGAACAGCGCCCGACGGGCATCCTCCAGAGCGGCCTCCCACCGCCGCGCCGCCGCCTCGTGCAGGCCGTCCCCGTGCTCGGCCAGGGCATGCTCGAAACGGCACTTCGCCCGGTGCTGGAACACGGCGGCCAGCACCGACAGCGACGAGGGGGAGGTGGGGTCCTCGAGGCCCGTCTCCTCCGCGGCGAGGTCCAGCTGCTCCTCGGCGGCCACGAACGCCCCCTGCCACTGCAGCACATGGGCGTAGCGCGCACGGCGCACCGCACGCATCACGGGGGAGAGGCCCTCCGCGGCGAGGGTGCGGCGCCCGGCGATCGCCGCGTCATCGAGCCGGCCGAGCATCCGCAGGTAGGCGACGGTGCGCGGATCCTCGGGATGCTGGATGCACCAGGACTCCAGGGCCGCGGGATCCGAGACCTGCTCGCGCAGCGTCTCGTCGTCCACGGTGACGTGGACGCCGGCCGCCTCGAAACTGCTCACGTGCCCATCCTCGCCGGTCCCCGGCGCGCAGTCCAGGGCCGAGCCTTTTCACCGTGAGCTGACGGATACTCGCTTCAGATCCTCGACTGTGCGCGGTAGACTCGGAGCACGACGCACGGGAAGCCCCGTCGTCGGTGGGTGTTTGACAACTGAACAGTGAGTGCATGGACAGCCCTGAGGGGCTGCCCGAGTCTGCATACCCACGCCAAGGGGCCGATCGGTTTCGACGGTAGTTGTCCAGCAAGGGGAAGCGGGCCGAGAAGCCAGAGTCATCTCGTTAATGTCCTCTGGAAACCAATAAGTGCCGAACCCAAGCGCACTGACTTCGCTCTCGCTGCCTGATCAGCGTTAGCAGTCTGGAACCCCGGGAGTGCTCCTGACCCGGATCGTTCCATCATCAAAGGAGCCACTGCTTCCGACCCTCGTCATCGGGGAAGGGTGAACACCTCAGAGTGACTGAGTCCGTCGACGACGCGTTCGCACGAGCGTCGGGACTGAGAAAACGCGATTGCGAACTGCGCCCGGAGAAGTCCTTGCTCCGCACTATCGGACGCGGGTTCGATTCCCGCCGGCTCCACGAATGCACTCACACCGGAAGGCCCCCTCACCTGCACACACGTGCGGGGGAGGGGGCCTTTCGCATGCCGGAGCGCAGCGTGGCGGAGGCGATCGGGCGTCGCTCCTACGCGTCGGCGGCGATCAGCTCGCCGTAGCCCAGCGACACCAGGTGCGCCCGGCTGATCGCCAGGGACTCCCAGATATCGCGCTCGTAGGTGCGGTCCTGCTCGATCAGCAGGTGCTGCGCTCCGGAGGCGAGGGCCTGTTCGATGACGGGCTCCCAGTCGAGCGTGCCCTCGCCCACCTCGGCGAACTGCACGATCTCCCCCTGCCAGTAGCGGCCGAACGCCTCGCGGTCCCCGCTGGTGGGGTCGAGCGCCTCGGCCGGGGGCATGGCGATGCGGAAGTCCTTCAGGTGCACGAGGTCCAGCACCCCGGCGAAGTCCTTCAGCGTCCGCTCCGGATCCCGACCCCCGCGCTGCACCCAGTGGCAGTCGATCTCGTACCGCAGGTGCGGCGCCTTGCGTCGCAGCTGGTCCAGCAACATCTCCCCGCCGAGCTTCGCGAATTCGACATGGTGGTTGTGGTAGCTGAGGCTGATGCCCTCGGCGGCGAGACGCTGCGCGTACCCGTCCGCCTCCGCGGCGAAGGCGTCGAAGCTCTCCTGCGAGCGCAGAGCGGACATCGGCATCATCCCGATCCGGATCATCGAGGTGCCCAGGCGTCGGGCATGCTCGACATGGAGCTCGAAATCCTTCTCGAGGGTGAGCTCCTCGCTGCCGGCCGGGGCGGAGGTCTTGGCGGAGATCGCGGCGACCTCGATGCCGAGGCTCTCCCGCGCCGCCTCCATGCCGGAGACGTTCTCCTCCGTCATCGGGATCTGCGAGACCTCCACGATTTCGAAGCCGGTCTCCTTCACACGCTCGAGCACGGGCGTGATGCCCTGCTCCTGGACATGCTCCTTGAGCATCATGAGCTGGATCCCGATTCGGGCCACGGGGGACCTCCTGAAGTCGCAGTGGTGAGGGCGGCGGCCGGGCGCGCCCGCTGGAGCCGTCCACGCTAGCCAGTGACCGGCGTCACTCGGCTCTCTTGCCTCGGGTTGCCGTCGCAGCGGGCGCCGTGGCCGGTGGGGCGGACGCGCGTTGCCGTTCCTCGTGCCTCGCCGTACGGTGGCCGGATGACCGGCGTGCCGCGTACGGCTCCTTCCCCACCTCCCGCTGACCTCCCTGTCGACCTCCGGCGCATCGAGCTGCTGTGCGCGCGGCTGAGGCCCGAGGAAGGCGTCGAGCTCGACCGCGTCCGCTGGGCGATCGCGAAGCTCCCCTGTGCCGAGGGCTGGGACAACGTGCTGTGGCCGGTGGGGACGCTCGACGGGCGGACCCTCGTGCTGCGGGTCGCGCGGCGCACGGTCTCCCGGGCGCTGCTCGGGCGCGAGGTGACGGTGCTGCGCCGTCTGCGGGGACTGGGGATCCCACTGCCGATGGGTCTGCCGACGGTGCTCGCGACCGCGGAGGACGCCATCCTGGCCTGCTGGATCCCGGGCGGCACCGCGGATGAGGCGGAGCCGGCGCTCCGCGCGCGGACCGCGCAGGACCTCACCCGGATGCTCGCCGCCGTGCACTCTGGCCCGGCGCCGGAGGTGGGGCGCAACCCCGTGCGCGGGGTCCCCCTCGACACGAGGGCCGAGGCCTTCGCAGTGGACCTCGAGCGGTCCGCCCTCCCCGCCGACCTCGCGGACACGGCGCAGACGCGCTGGCAGGCGGGCCTCACGGCACCGGTCTGGGAGGGCCGCGAACTGCTGCTGCACGGGGATCCGCACCCCGGCAACGTCGTGGTGCCCCTCGCCGGAGCCCGCGAGCCCGCCACGCTGATCGACTGGGGCGACACCACCCGGGGCGACCCTGCGAGCGATCTGGGTGCTCTGCTGCTCCATGCACCGTCCGACGCGCTGCTGGGCACCTATCGCGACGAGGCCGCGTGGACCGGGATCGACGACGACATCACCTGGGACGCGCTCGTGGCCCGCTCCTGGGCGTGGGCGACGCGCATGGCGCTCTCACTCGTGACCGCGTACCCGATCGAGCACGGGCTCGGGGCGGCGGGGCACCGGCTGCTGACGAGCTGATCCGAGTCCGTCGGAACCGTTCCGGCCCTTGCGCGCCGTGAGATGCCGGATCAGCGCAGGAAGGGGTCGTCCTCGGTGGCCAGGAGCAGGTTCCCCA
Source organism: uncultured Corynebacterium sp. (assembly GCA_964535185.1). Taxonomy (GTDB): domain Bacteria; phylum Actinomycetota; class Actinomycetes; order Actinomycetales; family Dermabacteraceae; genus Brachybacterium. The sequence goes on along the minus strand of CAZHSL010000028.1, from coordinate 8,803 downwards.
GCCGCTCCTGGAGGTCCTCGAGGTCGTGGCAGCCCAGGAGATCCTGGACGGTCCGGAACGTCTCGAGCTCCTGCTGGATCGGCGTCACCAGGAAGGGGTCCAGAGCCTGGGAGCAGTTCAGCAGGCCCGTGGGCAGGACCTCCAGCTCCTCGCAGCAGGACCAGCGCTCATGGCACCGAGTGATCAGCTCCCCGATGTCGAGCCGTGCCGGCACCGGGACCATCGGTGCGCCGAACGCGGTCGAGACGTCGGCGGTGGTGAGGACCCGATGTGCGTGCAGGTCGAAGAGTGCGCACCCGTGGTCCGCGGCCAGACGCACCAGGCCCGCGAGGGCGAGCGGCTGGGGACCGTCGAACTCGAGCGTGAGCACCTCGCCCCAGAGCGTCCCGACCTCGGACGGGTCGCGCAGGGGACTCGCGCGACCACCGGGCTCCGACAGGAAGAGCCTCCCGGCGGCACGGCAGAATGCGAGCATGCGAGCGTCCTGCTCCGGGACGGTGGCGCTGCGGGACCATTCGATCCCGCGGGAGAGCATCCTCAGCGAGTACTCGCGGCAGGCGGAGGCGGCATCGGCCGGCGGGGAGCCGGGCCAGAGGGCGAGGGTGTGGCTCATCGGACCGCGGTCCGCTCGAGGCCGGTGCCCGCGGTCGAGGAGGTGTTCGGGAGATCGGGACGATGGATCATGCCGCACAGCGTGCGCCCTGCGTACGGGACCGCACGCCGTCCGTCCACAGTCCCCACGTCGGACGGGCGGGCAGACGCTTCCTCCACACTGCGGAGCCCGCGCACGCCCCGTCCCGTGCGGGCCATGTCGTCCGTGGCGAGATCGACGGGACCCGCAGTGCGCGCTCCACGTAGAGTGGCACCGCCATGACCACGCGCTCCTCGACGCCCGACCCGGCCGCCCCCGCACCCTCCGGGCTGCGCCTGACCTATCCGGGGGATCTGCCCGTCTCCCAGCGCCGGGAGGACATCCAGGCCGCGATCCGCGAGAACCAGGTGGTCGTCATCGCCGGCGCCACCGGCTCCGGCAAGACCACGCAGATCCCCAAGATGCTGCTCGAGCTCGGCTACGGCGGGCGGGGGAAGCTGATCGGCCACACCCAGCCGCGCCGGATCGCGGCCCGTTCCGTCGCCCAGCGCATCGCGAGCGAGCTCGGCGAGACGCTGGGGGAGGGGGCGGTCGGCTTCCAGGTCCGCTTCACCCGCGAGACCGGCCGCGGCACCCGGCTGAAGCTCATGACCGACGGCATCCTGCTGGCCGAGATCGGCCGCGACCGCCTGCTGACGCGCTACGACGCGATCATCATCGACGAGGCGCACGAGCGGTCCCTGAACATCGACGTGATCCTGGGCTACCTGCGCCAGATCCTGCCCCAGCGCCCGGACCTGAAGGTGATCATCACCTCCGCGACGATCGACCCGGAGCGCTTCGCCGAGCACTTCGCGAGCGTGCACCCCTCCGGCGAGAGGCGGCCCGCGCCGATCATCGAGGTCTCCGGCCGCACCTACCCCGTCGAGATCCGCTACCGGCCGCTGGTGCTCGAGGCGGAGGTCGACGAGGACGACGAGCTCGAGGACATCCACTCCATCGAGCGCGACCTCACCCAGGCGATCATCGACGCGGTGGACGAGCTCGCGGCCGAGGGCCCCGGCGACATGCTCGTGTTCCTGCCCGGGGAACGCGAGATCCGGGAGATCTCCGACGCGCTGAGCGCCCACCTCGAGCGGGGCACCAGGGGGCGCTCCGCCCTGCCGGTGGAGGTGCTGCCCCTGTTCGGCCGGCTCTCCGCCCAGGACCAGCAGAAGATCTTCTCCCCACCGAAGGCCGGCACCTACCGCCGCATCATCCTGTCCACGAACGTCGCCGAGACCTCGCTGACCGTCCCCGGGATCACCTACGTCATCGACTCCGGGCTGGCGCGCATCTCCCGCTACTCCCAGCGCACCAAGGTGCAGCGCCTGCCCATCGAACCCATCTCGCAGGCCAGTGCGAACCAGCGCTCCGGCCGCTCCGGCCGCACCGCGCCGGGCATCGCGATCCGCCTGTTCTCCGAGGAGGACTTCGAGGGGCGGCCCGAGTTCACCGAACCGGAGATCCTGCGCACCTCGCTCGCCTCCGTGGTGCTGCTGATGACCTCGCTGGGCCTCGGGGACGTGGAGTCCTTCCCCTTCGTCGAGCCGCCCGCCAACCGGGCGATCACCGACGGGGTGCGCCTGCTGGACGAGCTCGGCGCGATCGAGGACGCCCCGCGCGAGCCCGGCGGACGCCGGCTCACCCGGGTCGGCCGCACCCTGGCCCGCTTCCCGCTGGATCCGCGGATGGCGCGGATGCTCATCGAGGCCCATCGCCTGGGCGCCCTGCGGGAGGTGCTGATCATCGTCGCGGCGCTGTCGATCCAGGACCCGCGCGAACGCCCGCTGGGCCAGGAGCAGCAGGCCAAGGAGAAGCACAAGCGCTTCGAGGACGAGACCAGTGACTTCCTCGCCTACCTGAACCTGTGGAACCACCTCCAGGCCCGCCGCAAGGCGCTGTCCGGCTCCGCGTTCCGCCGCGAGGTGCGCTCCGAGCACCTCCACTACCTGCGCATCCGGGAATGGTGGGACCTGCACTCCCAGCTGCGGGACATGGCCAAGGACGCGGACCTGTCCCGCAACGACTCCGACGCCTCCCCGCAGGCGATCCACCAGGCGCTGCTGGCCGGGCTCCTCTCCCACGTGGGTCTCCTGGACGACCGCACCCGGGAGTACGCCGGCGCCCGTGGTGCCCGCTTCGCGCTGTGGCCCGGCTCGGCGCTGGCCAAGAAGCGCCCCGACTACGTGATGGTCGCCGAACTGGTCGAGACCTCCCGCCTGTGGGGCCGCACCGCCGCCCGGATCGACCCGGCCTGGGCGGAGGAGGCCGGCACCCACGTGGTCAAGCGCTCCCACTCCGCCCCGCACTGGTCCTCGAAGCGGGCCTCCGCGATGGCGCACGAGAAGGTCACCCTGTACGGGGTGCCGCTCGTGGCCGACCGCGTCGTCGGCTACGGTCGCATCGACCCCGAGGCCGCTCGCGAGATCTTCATCCAGCACGCCCTGATCGAGGGGGACTGGCGCACCCGCCACCACTTCTTCCGCGACAACCAGGCGCTGATCACGGAGCTCGAGGAGCTCGAGGCCAAGACCCGCCGCCGTGACCTGCTGATCTCCGACGAGCAGCTGTTCCGCTTCTACGACGAGCGGATCCCCGGCTCCGTCGTCTCCGGCAGGCACTTCGACTCCTGGTGGAAGACGCAGCGCCACGAGACCCCGGATCTGCTCACCCTCACCGAGAAGGATCTGCTCGCCGCCGACGAGGGTGTCGCCGAGGCGATCGCCGCCGAGTTCCCGGACACCTGGGTGCAGGGGGACATCACCCTGCCGCTGAGCTACTCCTTCGGCGAGGTGGGGGCGAAGGGCACCGACGGGGTCACCGCCACGGTGCCGCTGGCGGTGCTGAACCGCCTGGCCCCGCGCGGCTTCGACTGGCTCGTGCCCGGCATGCGCGAGGAGCTGGTCACCGAGCTGATCCGCTCGCTGCCCAAACCGATCCGCCGCCACCTCGTGCCCGCCCCCGAACGGGCGAAGGCCGTCGCCGCGACGCTGCACGACGACGACCCGGACACCGGCGAGCCGTTCCTCGAGGCCGTCGCCGACGAGCTGGTGGCCCTGCCCGGCGTCCCCGAGGACCTGCCGCTGTACGGCCCCGAGTTCGACGTCGCGAAGCTGCCCGCCCACCTGCGGATGCATTTCCGGGTGGTCGACGACAGGGGCCGGCAGATCGGAGCGGGCGACGACCTCGAGCAGCTCAAGGACCGGCTGAAGAAGCGGGTGGATGCCACGGTCTCCACCCGGGCCGACGACCTCGCGCAGAAGGACCTGCCCGGCTTCCCCGCCCAGGGCGTGCCGCCGGTGCACGAGTCCACCGTCGGCGGACTGAAGGTCACCGGATACCCGGCCCTGGTCGCACGTCGCGGCGAGGACGGCCGGCTCCAGCGGGTGGACCTGGCCGTGCTCGCGACCGCGGACGAGCAGTCGCTCGCGCACCGCGAGGGCGTGATCGCCCTGCTGGACAGGGATCTCGGCGCCGATCTGGGCGCTGTGCTGAACGCGCTGCCCAACCCCACCAAGCTCGCCGTCGCGGGCTCCGGCTACGCCTCGACCGCGGCGCTGCTGGCCGATGCCTCCCGGGCGGCGACCGTGCACCTGGCGGGCACTGCCGAGGTGCGCACGGCCGCGGAGTACGAGGCTCTCCTGGCCCAGGTGCGCAGCAGCCACGATGCCGTCGCGGCACAGGCCGTGAAGGACGCCGCGGCGGCGCTCGCCACCTCCGCGAAGCTGCACAAGGAGCTCTCCCGCGCGCCCTCGCTGTCCGTGCTCTCCCATCTCACGCAGATCCGCGAGCACGCGAACTCGCTGCTGGGGGACGGATTCATCTCCCGCACCGGCATCTCGCACCTCCCCGATCTGCGCCGCTACCTCGAGGCCGACGCGATCCGCCTGGACAAGCTGCCCGCCGATCCGCGCCGCGACGAACGGCTCGCCTGGCAGGTCGGGGACCTCACGCAGCACTGGGAGGCGCAGCGGGCGAAGCTCTCCGCCCGCCGTCGCGCGGATCCCGACGTGCGCGAGATCGACTGGCTGCTCGAGGAGTTCCGGGTGAGCCTGTTCGCGCAGACCCTCGGCACGAAGCAGACCGTCTCGGACAAGCGGATCCGCTCGGCGATCGCCGCGCTCTAGTCGCGCCCCGATCGCAGGCCCTGCCGTGGCGCACAGCACGGATGCGGTGTCTGCGCGATCACGCGGACGAACTTTTACCTCCGGCCGACGGCGGCGAGCGCCGAGCGGACCGGGGGAGCGCGCTGCGGGCGCTCCGCGCGGCGGCGACCGGCGATGACGCCGTGGTCGGGGAAGCCGTCCGTCGGGCATGGCCGGGTAATGCTCGGGAAAAGCGGCGCACCGCCCCCGAGGTTTGCGCCGGCCCTGCGGTGACCTGCACCCTTCCCGCGTCGTGATCGCTTCGTTACCTTGGCACGGCCCGGAGCGACCGGGCAGCGCCCACCGCACCGGACCCGAAGGATCTCGCCCCATGGCCTCCATCCCCTCCGCTCGCACGCTCACCCCGTTCACCCGCCGCCACCTGCTGGTCACCGGCGCCCTCGGCCTCGCCGCCGCGGCGACCGCCGGCTCCGTCGTGCCCGCCGCCGCCGCTCCGCTGGGCGCGGAGGCCGGCGCCGGCGAGTGGACCGAGGAGTTCCTGACCCGCCCCGAGAACCGCGAGGGCTTCCTGCCGGGCGCGATGGACGATTGGCAGGTGGAGAACGCGAAGTTCATCATCGCCGTGGTCAAGGGGCACGAGCTCGGCGAGGACGTCGCCGTGGTCGCCCTGATCACCGCGATCGTCGAGGCGTGGCTGTACAACTACGAGCCGGCCGTGGACGCGGACTCCGGCGGCCTGTTCCAGCAGCGCCCGTCGATGGGCTGGGGCACCTACGACGAGGTGCGGCACAAGAAGCTCGCGCTCGATGCGTTCCTCGGCCTCGGCGAGCACTCCTCGGCCCCCGGCCTGCTGCAGGTCGTCCCCGACGTCGCCTCGTGGGAGCCCGGCGCCGCCGCGCAGGCGGTGCAGGCCTCGGCCCACCCCGAGCGCTACGCGGAGCAGGTCGCAGCGGCGCGCGAGATCTGGGACCGCTTCGCGGACGACGTCGAGCCGTACACCGCCTGAGCGTGCCGGGACGGCGCGCGCCGTCCCCACCGGCCGTGTCGTCTCTGGACGACACCACCTGTCGCGTCCTGCTCCCGCGGGCCCCCTGGCGTCGTTAGGCTGTGGAACATGTCACCGATGCCATCCGTGAGCTACTCCATCACGATCCGACTCGAGTTCGCCGCGCGCTCCGCCGCCGTCAGCGACATCACCGCTCGCATCGAGAGCCACGGGGCCACGGTCACCGCGCTCGACGTCTCCGCCTCCGGGCCGGAGAGGATGCGGGCGGACATCACGGTCCTCACCGCCGGCCACGACCACGCGATGGAGGTCGTCGACGACCTGCGCGGGGTCGAGGGCGTCGAGCTCGGCAAGGTCTCGGACCGCACCTTCCTCGCACACCTGGGCGGCAAGCTCACCGTCGAGTCGAAGCTCCCGATCCGCCACCGCGACGACCTCTCGATGATCTACACCCCGGGCGTGGCCCGCGTGGTCAAGGCGATCTCCGAGAACCCGGAGGACGCTCGCCGCCTGACCATCAAGCGCAACACGGTCGCCGTCGTCTCGGACGGCTCCGCGATCCTGGGACTGGGCGATCTCGGCCCGCTGGCCGCGATGCCGGTGATGGAGGGCAAGGCCGCCCTGTTCAAGCGGTTCGCGAACATCGACGCGTTCCCCATCTGCCTGGACGCCCACTCGGTGGACGACATCGTCGCCCACGTCAAGGCGATCGCCCCGGTCTTCGCCGGCATCAACCTCGAGGACATCTCCGCGCCCCGCTGCTTCGAGATCGAGGACCGCCTGCGCGCCGAGCTCGACATCCCCGTCTTCCACGACGACCAGCACGGCACCGCGATCGTTGTCGTCGCCGCGCTGCGGAACGCCCTGCGCGTCGTCGAGAAGGAGGTCTCGACCGCCCGCATCGTCCTGTCCGGCGCGGGGGCCGCCGGCACCGCGATCCTGCGCCTGCTGCGCGCCGCCGGCGCCCGGGACGTGGTCGTCACCGACATCGACGGCATCATCCATCAGCACCGCGAGCAGCTCGAGGGGCGCCTGCCCTGGATCGCGGAGGTCACCAACCCCCGCGGCCTCACCGGCACCCTGGCCGACGCGGTCGCGGGAGCTGACGTGTTCATCGGCGTCAGCGCCGGGAACATCCTGACCGCCGAGGACGTCGCCACCATGGCGGACCGCTCCGTCGTGTTCGCGATGGCCAATCCGACCCCGGAGATCGACCCCGCCGAGGCGGTCAAGCATGCCGAGGTGGTCGCCACCGGGCGCAGCGACTTCGCCAACCAGATCAACAACGTGCTCGCCTTCCCGGGCGTGTTCCGCGGCCTGCTGGACGCCCACGCCACCCGGGTCAGCGATCAGATGCTGCTGGCGGCGGCGAGGGCGCTCGCCGACGTGGTCACGGCCGATGAGCTCAACCCCACCTACATCGTCCCCAGCGTGTTCCACGAGGGCGTCACCAAGGCCGTTGCGAGCGCCGTCGAGAAGGTCGCGCGCGAGGAGGCCGGCACGGTCGACACCATCACCGGTGCGATCACCGCCGTCTACGCCGACGAGATCACCTTGGACGGCTGAGCGGCACGTCCCGGAGCGCGGGCAGGAGGAGGGGCTGGGGCTCAGCGATGCCCGTGCGGCAGCGACTCCGGCTGCTCCTCCGGCTCCGCAGCGATCATGCGCCGGCGCAGGCGCTCGCCCAGCCAGAGGCCGAACCCGAGCGCGATGCCGATCACGTCGAACACCACGTCGGCCCCTTCCGTGCTGCGCTGGGGGAGCGCCAGCTGCACGAGCTCGATGAGCAGCGCATGCGCGAACGCGACGAGCACCACCCAGCCCATCGGGAACCGCTTCCGCGGGGCGAGCAGCCGGCCGGCCGCGAACACGGTCAGCGCGAACACCAGCAGATGCACAGCCTTGTCCATGCCGGGCACACCGGCGCCCGGGGTGCCCTCCGGCAGCGAGGGCAGGTAGAAGCCGATGTTGAGCAGCAGCGCGACGGCGAGCAGACCCGCCCGCCGCGCGACGGAACCGCCCACTCGGCCGATCTCGTCCGGCAGGCGGCGAAGGAAGTCGACGACAGCGTCCATGGGCAGGATTGTCCCAGCCGCGGACCGCAGGGCCCGGGAGGCGGGGCCGACACCGATTCGGGCAGGGCCGGTAAACTCGCCATGTCACGTCATCGATCCAGGGAGCAGTCATGTCCTCCACGTCCGACCCGTCCCGGATGGACCCCTACAGCGACGATCCCGGCGCCGGCCCGGGCAGCACGGCGGTGCTGGACCGGCAGCTGCAGGAGCAGGAGCAGACGACCGACGACGGCGACCACGACCGGTTCGCCCACTACGTGCGCAAAGACAAGATCACCCAGGCCGCGCTCGGCGGCACGCCCGTGATCGCGCTGTGCGGCAAGGTGTGGGTGCCCGGGCGCGACCCCGAGAAGTACCCGGTGTGCCCGGAGTGCAAGGAGATCTACGAGGGCTTCCGCGAGCCGAACGACGGCGGTGACGGCTCCGGCGGATCCGGCAAGGGCGGATCGGGCCGGGGCGGCTTCCGCGGCTTCTTCGGCGGGCGCCGCTGAGACGGCGCCGCGCGCGGACGCTCGTTCCGGCGCGCGGCGACTTCCTCACATCGGGCCTGTCGGCGGGTCGTCACCCGTCGGCGGTACGGTGGATCCCGCTGTGAACACGACCCCCTCCCTCTTCTCCGCGAGCGATCCCCAGCGGCCCTCCGAGGCCGCCGCGCGATCGCTGCCCGTCGCCTACCCGGAGCGCGCCGCCTGGGGCACCGTCTCCAAGCTCCGCGCCTGGCAGGCCGAGGCGCTCGAGCTGTACCGCGACCGCGCTCCCAAGGACTTCCTGGCCGTGGCGACCCCCGGTGCCGGGAAGACCACCTTCGCGCTGCAGATCGCCGCCGGCCTGCTGGCGGAGGGCACCGTCCGCCGCATCACGGTCGTCGCCCCGACGGAGCATCTGAAGACACAGTGGGCCGACGCCGCGGCCCGCGTCGGCATCTCGCTGGACCCCAACTTCTCCAACGCCCAGGGCACCCACGGCGCCCACTACCAGGGCG
>CAZHSL010000027.1:0-16087 GCA_964535185.1 uncultured Corynebacterium sp. | reverse complement strand
GGTCCCACGGCTCCCAGACCACGAAGGTCGCGGGCAGGCCGGTCTGCAGGCTGCCGGGGTGCCGGTTCCCGGCGACCCGCTGGCCGCCGCGGGTCGCGGCGAGGAAGGCGGCGCGATCGCTGATCCGCTGCGCCGCAGGGCTGGTGCGGGCCGCACCGCGCACCCAGTCCCAGGGATCGGCGGCCTCGGGCGCGCCGGCGGAGCCGAAGGCGAGCGGGGTGCCATCGGCGAGGAGGTCCAGGTAGGCGGCGCTCTCGGTGACCGGGGCGATGACCCGCACACCGTCGCGGACACCGGTGGGGCCGGGCAGACGCAGCACGATCCCGCGGGCCGCGGCGTCCTCGGCCGCGGACTCGTCCGGCACCGCGCCGTCCGCCGTGGCGGCGGCATCGACGAAGCCGGGCGTGACCAGGCAGCCGGTGGCGTCGACGATCTCGGCGTCCCCGTGCAGCAGGCGGCCGGTGTCCTCCGGGCCGGTCCAGGCGATCAGCCCGTCGGCCACCAGCATCGCGGCGGCCTCGGGATCCTTGGCGCTGTACAGCACGATGCCCGTGTAGAGCGTCGGGGGCGCGACCGGGCGCACCGTCGCAGCGGTCTCGGGGATCTCGTTCTGGCTCACGGGTCCCAGCCTCTCGCGTCCACCTGGGAGAAAGCTCATCGATCGATCTCCTGCGCCACCAGCCCGCGTCGCACGGCCCGGATGGACCGCCGCGCCGTCGGCCCGAGCTGCTCGTCCGCGGTGAGCTGGTCCAGCAGGTCGATCACCTGCCGGCAGTGGCGCACGAAGTCGCCGGGCGGGAGGTCGTTGCCGTCGAGCGCCGCGGCGAGGTGCTCGCCGCGCGCCCAGCGGTGCACGATCCCGGCGATCGCGGGATCCGGGGCGCTGGTGGGGGTGATGCCGTGGCGGGTCTCGGCGGACTGCAGCGCGGCGGCGAGCCGGGCCGAGGCCGCGAGGGCGGCGTCGACCGCCGGATCCGGGATCGCCTCCGGGGCGCGGTCGTCGCGGCGGGTCTCGTGGACCGCGGCGGAGACCACGGCGGCGAGACCGGCAGGATCCAGGCCCGACCAGGCGCCGTGCTCGAGGCACTGCGCGATGAGCAGGTCCCGGTCGCTGAACAGCCGGCGCAGCCGCAGCCCGCTCTCGGTGGGGCGCAGCTCCTCGCCCTCGGGCCCGTCGGCCGCGAGGTACCCGAGCTCGACCAGCACAGCGGTGAGCCGGTCGAACTGCCGGGCCAGGGAACTGGTGCGGCCCCGAATCCGCCGCTGGACGCCCTCGAGCTCGCCGCGGGTCTTCCGCCAGCGGCCCACCCAGCGCAGATGGGAGGCGAGGTCCGGGCAGTCGGCGCAGGGATGGGCGGCCAGCTCCTCGCGCAGGGCCAGCAGCCTCTCGTCGGTGGCGGCGGTCGACGGGCTGCGCTTCGCACGGCGGCGCACCTCGGCACGCGCGTCGTCGTCCTGGCCCGCCAGGCGCTGCCGCAGTGCGGAGGCGGTGTCCTTGCGGACCTTGCCGCTGCCCAGGGTGTCCTGCCGCGGCAGCCGCAGCGTGTCGATGACCGCGGGTGGGGAGGGCACGTCCCCGGGGCGGAGGCTGCGGCGGCGCCCCTCGGTGTCCAGCAGGTCCACCTGCGGGCCGCCGAGCACGGAGCGGTCCACGTCCAGCACCACCGCGTAGCCGCGGCGCTTCCCGCCGGGCAGGGCGATCACCTCGCCGCGGCGGAGGTCCGCGAGCACGCTGCGGGTGCGGTCCCGGTCCCGTTCGGCGCGGGCGCGGGAGAGGGTCCTCTCCCGCTCGGTGATCGCCTCCTGGATGCCGGCGTACTCGAGCAGGTCCCCGCGCTCACAGGTGACCGCCGCACGGTAGTCCGCGGCCGTGTCCTCGAGCTCGCGGGCCCGGCGGGCGAGCCCCACCACGGAGCGGTCGGCCTGGAACTGCGCGAAGCTGGTCTCGAGCGTCTCCCGGGCCCGAGAGAGGTCGAAGCGGTCCAGCAGGTTCACCGCCATGTTCGGGGTGGGCCGGAAGGCCGAGCGCAGCGGATAGGTGCGCTTGGAGGCGAGGGAGGCCACGGCCGAGGCGTCGAAGTGCGCTCCCGCGAGCACCACGGCATGCCCCTCGGTGTCGATGCCGCGGCGCCCCGCGCGTCCGGTGAGCTGGGTGAACTCGCCCGGGGTGAGGTCCGCGTGGTCGACGCCGTTGAACTTCACCAGCTTCTCGAGCACCACCGAGCGGGCGGGCATGTTGATGCCCAGCGCGAGCGTCTCGGTGGCGAAGACGACCTTGACCAGACCCTGGGCGAAGAGCTCCTCGACGACGGCCTTCAGCAGCGGGAGCATCCCGGCATGGTGGGCGGCGAAGCCGTCGAGGGCGGCACGGCGGAAGGTGTCCAGCGAGAGCACCTCCTCGTCCTCGACGCCGATCCCGGCGAGCTGCTCGTCGAGCACCGCACGGATCCGGCGCCGTTCGGCGTCGTCGGTCAGCCGCAGGCGGGAGCGGGCGCACTGCTGGACCGCGGCGTCGCAGCCGGCGCGGGAGAAGATGAACATGATCGCGGGCAGCAGGGCGGCATCGTCCAGCAGCTCCACGACGTCCGGTCGGCGTGCGGGGCGCAGGGCGCCGGGACGGCCTCCCCCTGCCCGGCCGCCGCCGTGGCCGCCGCCCTCGGACGGGCCCTGGCCGCGGCCCCTGCGCCTGTGGGGCGGCCGGTGCTGGCCGGAGCCCCGGGGGCGGTGCCGACCGCTGGTGCCCTTGCGGCCGCGGTATCCCCTGCCGCGCGGGCCGCCCGAGCGCTCGTCGACGGGCAGCGAGAAGGACGTGATCCGCTCGATCTCGGGATTGACCCGCCGGTCGCTGCGCGCGCCCGGGCCGTGCGAGACCACCGCCTGTCCGTCCTCGTCGACGAAGAGGTCCAGCAGCTCCTCGCCGACGACGACGTGCTGCCACAGCGGCACCGGCCGCGTCTCCGAGACGATGATCTCGGTGCTGCCGCGCACCTCCTGCAGCCAGGCGCCGAACTCCTCGGCGTTCGAGACCGTCGCCGAGAGGGAGACCAGCTGCACCGAGTCGTGCAGGTGGATGATCACCTCCTCCCACACGGGGCCCCGCAGGCGGTCGGCGAGGTAGTGCACCTCGTCCATCACCACGAAGCCCAGACCGACGAGCAGGTCGGAATCGGCGTAGAGCATGTTGCGCAGCACCTCGGTGGTCATCACGACCACCTCGGCGTCGGGACGGATCGACGTGTCGCCCGTCAGCAGGCCCACCCGGTCCGCGCCCAGCCAGTCCACCAGCTCCCCGAACTTCTGGTTCGACAGCGCCTTGATCGGGGCGGTGTAGAAGACCTTGTGCCCGCGCGCCAGCGCCAGGTGCACGGCGAACTCACCGACGACGGTCTTGCCGGCACCGGTGGGCGCCGCGACCAGCACCGAGCTGCCGGCCTCGAGGGCGCGGCCGGCGGCGAGCTGGAAGTCGTCCAGGTCGAAGGGGTAGCGGCCGGTGAAGGAGGTCAGCTCGGTCGACGACCGCTTCTGGTCCTCCTCCCTCCTCCATCGGGCGTAGCGCTCCGCAGGTGAGGTCACTGCACGTCCTCGGGGTCGACGGTGGCGGGCGGGAGCTCCGCCAGCAGGCGGACCGCCCCGGGCAGCACCCGGGCGGTCAGCGGCAGCACGGAGCGGGGCTCCCCGTCAGCGTAGGCCCGCAGCGCCCTCCCGTGCCGCAGACCGATCGTGAGGTGCTGCACCGGTCGGATGTCGACCGCGGCCAGAGACGTGTGGGTGCCGGCGAAGACGCGGGGGAACAGCCGCAGCAGCTGCGCCCGGCCGATCCCGGAGACGGTCGCGAGCTCGAGCATGCCGTCGTCGATGCGGGCATGGGGCACCATGCGCATCCCCCGTCCGAACATGCCCGAGTTGCACAGGGTCAGCACGGTCGCGTCGACCTCGATCCGCTCCCCGCCGTCGATCTCCATCCAGAACGGCAGCGGCGCGAAGGCGCGCAGCTCCCGCAGCACGGCCGTGGTGTACCGGGCGGTGCCGCCGGTCCGGCCGCCGTTCGCGCGCGCATTGACCAGGGCGTCGAAGCCGAGGTTCACGTTGCCCAGCGCGAGGGAGCGGTGCCCGCCCCCATGGGCGTCGGTCCCGCTGATCTCGATCGCGTCGACCGTCACCACCGGGCGGGACAGCGCATGCAGCAGTGCGCGCGTGGACCCCTCGGGGTCGTTGACGGCCAGCCCGAGCGAGCGGGCGAAGTCGTTGCCGCTGCCGGCCGGGACGACGCCGAGGCGCACCGGGCTGCCGGCGACGATCTCGGCGCCGAGTGCGACGGTGCCGTCCCCGCCCACGACCACCAGGGCGGTCAGCGAGTCCCGGACCTCCTCGGCACGGGCCCTGGCCACGACCGCGGAGGGGCCGGAGACGTCGACCACGGAGATGCCGGCCAGGCGCAGCAGGTGGCCCACCTGACGACCGATGCGGTGCGCGGTCCCCTGGGCTGCGGTCGGGTTCGCGAGCAGGCCCACGCGGAGCCTGCTCACCGCCCGTCTCCGTCGACGTCGTCCAGACGCGACGGTCCGTCGATCTTCTCCACCTCGTCGTCGATGCTGCTGGCCTCGTCGTCCGAGAGGTCGCCGTCCCGGTTCCTGCGGGCCGCGCGCCGGTCATGGATCAGCGCGATGACGATCGCCCCGAAGAAGAGGCTCGCGATCGAGGCGGACATCGCGATCAGGGTGATGGGCTCCGGGGTGGGGACCATCACGGCGGTGAAGGCGAAGCTGAGGAAGATGATCCAGCGCCATGCCTTGAGCATGGAGCGGCCGCTGACCAGGCCCATGAAGTTCAGCAGCACCATCACCACGGGGACCACGAAGGCGATCCCGAAGGCGAGCATGGTCTTGATCAGCAGGGCGAGGTACTGGTCGTACGGGATGATCTGCGAGGTGGCCCCCTCGGTGGGGGTGAAGCTCATCAGCACCGGGACCAGCTGGTTCACGGCCCAGTAGCCGGCGACGCAGCCGAGGAAGAACAGCGGGATCGCGGAGCCGAAGAAGCCGATCGCGTACTTGCGCTCGTTCCTGTGCAGGCCGGGCATCACGAACAGCCAGATCTGGGCGATGATCATCGGCGAGGAGAGGATCAGGCCGATGTAGGCGGCCATCTGGAGCTTGACGTTCAGCCCCTGGCCCACGCCCTGGAAGTTGATCAGCGCCTGGAGGTCGGAGTCCGCCCCTGCGGCCTCGATCGGCGCCTTCACGGCGGCGAAGACCCAGGGGAACAGGAACCAGCCGACGATCGAGAGCAGCAGGACGGTGATCGCGCTGATCAGCAGCCTGTTGCGCAGCTCGACCAGGTGCTCGCCGAGGGACATGCGCCCTTCGGGGTCCCTGCGCGGCTTCTTCGCGGACCTCGCCTCGGCCGGCCCGCGCCCCTGCGTATCACTCGCCACGGATCTGCTTCCTCCCAGCGCTCCGGGCCCGGTCGATCACCCGACCGGACCCGCTGTCGACGACGCGGTGTGCGCCCGGTTGCTCAGTCGCGACGGTAGGTGTCGTCCTCGTCGCGGGCGCGGATCGGCTCGCGATCGCGCTCACGGTCCTCGCGCGGATCGTACTCGCGGTCGTCGCGGCGGTCCTCACGGGGGCGCGAGGTGCGGGCCGGACGCTCGTCCACGTCCTCCTCCTCCTCGGAGCCGCGGTCCTCGCCGCGGAGCTCCTCGACCTCGCTCTTGAAGATGCGCATCGACTTGCCCATGTTGCGGGCGAGGCCCGGGAGCTTGTTCGCCCCGAACAGAAGGATCACCAGGACGATCAGCAGCACGATCGCCCAGGGATTGCGGAAGAAGCCCATGGAAGTTCCTTTCAACAGCGCTATGACACAGCGCGGGCGCACCTATTGTCCCACAGCGGACCGGGCGCCGAACGGGCCGCCCCGGTGGCGACTCGGCCCACCGCGCGGCGGGCCGTCCCAGGGTAACGGCAGTCAGCGGGTGTGACGTGCAGCGCCACCGCGCGCCACGGTCACGATCGTGTCTCTGAGCGAGTCCGGGGTGAGCACCTCGGCCGCCCCGGCGGACTCCATCACGGCGTCCACCAGCGGGGCGAGCACCGGGTCGAGCAGGCGCGCGTAGGTCGCGCCGGAGCCGCCGTCGGTCTCGTCCCCGTCGGCGGAGTCGCGCAGTTCGACGGCGTCGAAGGACTCCGCGATCCAGTGCCCGGCCGGGGCGAGCCGCAGCCACACCTCGCCGTCCACACGGCCGGACAGCACCGGGGAGTCCCCGGGGTCGGGGCGGCTCATGGCGGCGCCGTCCTCGAGCAGCTCCACGATGCGGTCCAGGCGGAACCGGCGCTCCCCGCGAGCGAGCTCGCAGTGCGCGAGCAGGTACGACCGGGCGCCCGAGGTCTCGATGCGCAGGGGCCGGATCCGCCGCACGCTGGTGCCGGCGCGATCGGCGGAGGAGTATCGGATGGTCAGGTGGGCGTCCTCGGACCCGGGCGCGGCGCGCAGCGCGGCCTGCACCGCGGTGAGCACCTGCTCGGCGCGGTCCGCCGTGCGGGCGGCCGTCTCGTCGGCCGTCGTCGCCGCCGCGATCTCGGTGCGGGTGGGGACCCGGGGCTCCTCGGAGGGCTCGGCCGTGCCCTCGACCACCGCGAGCAGCTTCGCCCGGGCGGACTCGACCACCTGGGCGCTCTGCCCGGCGGCGGGCTCGAGGGCCGCCAGGCCGGCCAGCAGCGCCGTGGCCTCCACGGCGCTGAGGTCCAGGGCGCGCCGCAGCGGCTCCGCGTTGCGCACCCGCACCGTGCCGTGCTCCCACTCGGCCTCGATGAGGTCCTCCCAGCCGGTGCCCATGTCCCCGCAGACGAAGAGCACCTGGAGGTCCGTGATGAGCTGCTTCTCGGACACGCCGAGCGCCTCGGAGAGCTCCGCGAGCTGGACCTCGTCGCGGGACATGACGTAGGAGGCCGCGGAGATCAGCCGGGAGAGGTGGTCCCCGCTCTGCGGCGAGACCCGTATCCGCGGCTGCGGCCGGACGGCGGCGCGGTCGCGGGCGGAGAGATCCGCTCCGCCCTCGTGCGCGGCGGCGATCGCGGCGAGCACCTCGGCCAGCTCCTCGCGCCAGACGGCCGGCTCGACCAGCTCCACCCAGCGGATGTCGGACAGCAGCATCCGCCGCGCGGCCGGCCGCGGCATGCTCGGCAGCCGGAAGGTCTCCTCCTCGAGCGCGGCTCCGGCCCGGTCGCGCAGCGACAGCGCCTTGTAGGGGGCGGCGCGCACGAGCGCGGCCTCGCGATCATCGCTGTCGAGCATCTTCTCGAGCACCGCGGAGAGCTCGATCGAGGCGGGGCGCGGCTGGTCGGCGGTCCCGGCGACGACGGGGAACGACTCGATTCGGGAGGCCCGGAACACGCGGGGCGCCGCCCGGTCCCGGTCCCAGCCGTGGACGTACCAGTGCCCGTCGTGCACACCGACCACCCACGGCTCGACCGTGCGCTCGGAGGGGGCGCCGTGGGTGCCGCGGTACATGAACCTCACGCCGTGGCCGGAGACCACGGCCTGCAGCAGCGGGGAGAGCACCGGCAGCGACTCGACGGCACCGCGCGGTGTGCGCCGCAGGAGGTCGGGGTCCGCGTCGTGGCCGAGGCTGAGCAGCTTCGCCCGCACCCGTCGCGCCGCTCCCCCGGCCGCCGCCGTGTCCCAGGCCCGGCTCGCCGCGAGCAGCACCGTGTACTCCTCGGTGGTGAGATCCAGCACCGCACCGGAGCGGGCGGCGTCGATGCGGTAGTACACGGTGTTCTCGTCGAACAGGTCGCGCTCGGTCACCAGCGGCAGGCCGAGCTCGATGATCGCGGCCTTGTCGCGCTCGAACATCCGCTCCGCGGCCTGGTCGGAGACCGCGTCGGCGTACCCGGGGATCACCGAGAACAGCTTCGCGCGGTCGATCCGACGGCGCGAACCGATCGTCATGATGACGTTGAGCAGTCTCTCCACACTCTTCGAAGCCACGATGCCAGCGTATCGCCCGGGGAGCGCGGGAGGAGACCGACGGCCGCAGCGGCCTAGGCTGGGGGCATGCTGCGATGGGAACGGGGAACCGTGAAGACCGCTCTGAGCTCCTGGCCGGGAGTGGACCGCCTCGAGGTCGAGCTCGAGGACGAGGCGGGAACGCTCACCGCGATCGCCTACCGGGAGCTCACAGGGCGCCCGCGACCGGGCGAGACGGTGCTGCTGAACACGAATGCCGTGCGCCGGGAGCTGGGCACCGGCGGCGACGCGATGGTGGTGGCGCGCCCCGACGTGCTGCCGCGGGCGGAGCCGATCGACGGCCACATGGTCAAGGCCCGCTACACCCCGATGCAGACGATGGTCGATGCGATCGACGACCCGGCGGGCGAGCACTACGAGACCCTCCGGTCCGCCAAGCGGCTCGACGGGATGCCGGTGGTCGTCGCGGACCTGCACTCCTCGCTGCCCGCCCTGATCGCCGGGATCCGCGCCGAGCGGCGCGCGCTGCGCATCGCCTACGTCCACTCCGACGCCGCCGCGCTGCCCGCGGCCTACTCCCGCAGCGCCGCCCGGCTGCGCGAGGCCGATCTGCTGTCCGCGGTGATCAGCGCCGGCCAGTCCTTCGGCGGGGATCTCGAGGCCGTCACCGTGCACTCCGCCCTGCTGGGGGCCCGGCACGTGGTCGGCGCCGATGTCGCGATCGTCATCCAGGGCCCGGGCAACCTCGGCACCGGGACCGGCTGGGGCTTCTCGGGCGTGCAGTCCGCCGAGGCGCTGCACGCGGCCGCCGTGCTCGGCGGTCAGGGCGTCGCGACCCTGCGCGTCTCGGAGGCGGACGAGCGGGAGCGCCACCGCGGGCTGTCCCACCACTCCTCCACCGTCTACGGCCGCGCCCTGCTCGCCCCCGTCCAGCTCCCGGTGATGCCCCGCCACGACTCCCGTTACAACGGATTTCATGAGTCCGTACGGAAACAGGTCAAATCAGCGATCCTCAAGCCGGCGAAGAAGCGCGGCGTCCTCCATCAGCTCACCGAGGTGGACGCGAAGGGGCTGCGCGATGCCCTCGAGGACATGCCCGTGCGGATGACCACGATGGGCCGGACCCTCGCCGAGGACCCCTCCCCGTTCCTGTACGCGGCCCTGGCCGGTCGCTGCGCCGCGCGGCTCGCCCCGCGCGAGTGAGTGCGGGCGGACACCGAGCGCCGGCGGCACCGGGCGCGGGCGGGCTCAGAGGGGCGGGGCCTCCCCGCGTTCGCGGATCAGCCGCTGCAGGTGATGGGCGGCCGCGATGGCCCGCTCGCCGTCGTAGCGCTGGATCGCCTGCAGCGGATGGGTCCTGCCGTCGGCCAGGTCGAGGTGCGCCCAGGGATCGCCCATCGGGAAGCTGACCCCCAGCACCTCCGGCCAGGCCAGGGTGCGGGTGCGCATCAGGTTGCGCACCTCGAGCTCCTCGGGCCGGGCGGTGACCTTCACCGACGCCTCGAGGTGGCAGAAGAGGAACACCATCACCCCCACCACGAGCAGACCGATCCGGCCACCCCAGTGGAAGCTGGTGATCATCGCCGCCCCGCCGATCATGCCCGCCATTACGACGACCGCGCTGAAGTAGGCGGCCACCCGCACGGCCCGGGGCCGCATCACGATCGTGTCCCGCTGCTCACCGCCGGCGGGAACGCCTGCGGAGGTGCTCATGGGCATCTCAGATGCGGCAGGCCTGGATGGCCGTGACGAGGATGGCGCGGGCGCCGGCGTCGTACAGCTCGTCCATCATGCGGTGGGCGGAGCGGCTGTCGACCATCGCGCGCACCGCGGACCATTCGCCGCCGTGCAGGGGCGAGACCGTGGGCGACTGCAGCCCGGGCGTGATCTCCACCGCGCGCTCGAGGAGGGCGGAGGGGATGTCGTAGTCGAGCATCACGTACTCGCGCGCCACGAGCACGCCCCGGATGCGCCGCTCGAGCACCTCGAGCGCGTGGGCGGGCTCCTCCTCGAGGTCCAGGCCGGGCCGTGAGAACAGCACGGCCTGGCTGGTCATGATCGATTCGCCGAAGGGCTCGAGGCCGGCCTGACGCAGTGTGGTGCCGGTCTCGACGACGTCCGCGATGACGTCGGCGACGCCCAGACGGATCGAGGACTCCACGGCGCCGTCGAGGTGGACCACCTCGGCGGCGATGCCGCGCTCGGCGAGGTAGTCCTCGACGAGGTTCTCGTAGCTCGTGGCGATGCGCGCGCCCTCCAGCTCGGCGACGTCGCTGCGGGTGCCGGCCGGTGCCGCGAAGCGGAAGGTCGAGGCCGCGAAGCCCAGCGGCAGGATCTCGTCGGCCGGGGTGCGGGAGTCCAGCAGCATGTCCTGGCCGGTGATGCCGACGTCCACGGTGCCGGAGCCGACGTACACCGCGATGTCGCGCGGGCGCAGATGGAACAGCTCGACGCCGTTGTCCTCGTCGACCACGACGAGTTCCTTCGCCGTGCCGCGGCGACGGTACCCGGCCTCCTGCAGCAGGTCGGCGGTGGGTTCGGACAGTGCGCCCTTGTTGGGGACGGCGATACGGAGCACGGATCCTCCTGGGCCGCCGCGGCGGCCACGAGACGGGACGGGACGAAGGGGGCGGGGGCGGCGGCTCAGAGCTGCCGGTAGACGTCCTCGAGGGAGATGTCCTTGGCGATCATCATCACCTGCAGGTGGTAGATCAGCTGGCTGATCTCCATCGCGGCGGCGTCCTTGGACTCGTGCTCGCAGGCCATCCACACCTCGGCGGCCTCCTCGACGATCTTCTTCCCGATCTGATGGACGCCCCCGTCGAGCTCGCGGACGGTGCCCGACCCCTCGGGTCGGGTACGGGCCTTGTCGGTGAGCTCGGCGAACAGCGCCTCGAAATCCTTCACGCCCCCAGGGTACGCGTCCTCGCGCGGGCCGTGCGCCGCCGACCGTCCGCCGGACGGAGGGATGGGACGGGACGGGACGGCGCAGCTCAGTCCCGGCGCACGGTGGGGTCCAGATGGGCGGTCTCGACGGTGACCCGCGCCTCCTCGAGGTCGCGCCGGTTGCGCACGCCCCACCAGATGAAGAAGCCCATGAGCGTGAACGCGCCGTAGAAGAGGTACATGAAGGCGCTGGCGTAGTAGCCGGCGCTCAGCAGCAGCGGGACGCCCACGATGTCCACGGCCACCCAGATCAGCCAGAACTCCACCCAGCCCTTGGCCATCCCGAAGGTCGCCAGCAGGCTGCCCATGAAGATCCAGGCGTCGGCCCAGACCGGCTCGTAGGAGCCCAGGGCCCGGAACACCGGGGTGAGCGCGGCCGTGCCGCCGACGAGCACGACGACCAGCAGGGCGCGGGTCCCCCAGGAGGCCCAGCGCGGCTCGACGGCGGTGCCGTCCTCGTCCCGGGCCTGGTGCCAGCGGATCCAGCCGTAGACGGCGGTGGCGATGAACATCACCTGGCGACCGGCCTGGCCGTAGAGGTCCACCGGATTCGGGCTGCCGAACACGGTGCCCAGGAAGACCGTCAGCAGCAGGAGGTTGCCGGCGATCCCGATGGGCCAGGCCCAGACCTTCCGCCGCATCCCGCCGAGCGCGCTGAGCAGCCCGAAGACGTTGCCGAGCACCTCTCTCAGCAGCAGGAACTGACCGCCCTCGAACTCGATGCGCGCATCGAAGAGCCACTGCAGAAGGTCCATCTGATCCGTCCCGGGGGTGTCGGCAGGGTGGGTGTCAGTGCGCGGTGTGGCGCTGGGCGAGCTCGCGCAGGGCGGAGATCTCCTCGGCCGCGTCCTGGGCGCGGTAGATCGCCGAGCCGGCCACGAACACGTTCGCCCCGGCCTCGGCGCAGCGCTCGATGGTCTCGCGGCTGACGCCGCCGTCGACCTGGATCGACACCTCGAGGTTGGCCTCGCTGATCGCGGCGCGGGCGCGGCGGATCTTCGGCAGCATCGTCTCCAGGAAGCTCTGCCCGCCGAAGCCCGGCTCGACGGTCATGATCAGCAGCATGTCGAACTCGCCGATGATGTCCAGCAGCGGCTCGACGGCGGTGGCGGGGCGCAGGGCCACGCCGGCCTGGGTGTTCTTGCGCCGCAGGTCGCGGGCCAGCTTCACCGGAGCGCGGGCGGCCTCGAGGTGGAAGGTCACCGAGGCGGCGCCGGCCTCGGCGTACACCGGGGCCTCGGTGTCGGCCTCGTCGATCATCAGGTGGGCGTCGACGGGAAGGGCGCTGCGCTCCACGATCTGCTCGACCATGGAGGGGCCGAAGGTCAGGTTGGGCACGAAGTGGTTGTCCATCACGTCCACGTGCACGCTGTCGGCGCTGGAGATCTTGTCCAGCTCGGTGCCGATGCTCATGAAGTCGGCATCGAGGATGCTGGGGTGGATGTAGTGGCCGTCGGTCGAGTACGGGGTGGTCATGCCGTCGGAGCTCCTTCTGTCGAGGGGGCGGGCTGCTTGCGCAGCAGGTGGATGTACATGGCATCGGTGCCGTGGACGTGGGGCCACAGCTGCACGGCGGGTCCCGCGCCGAGGTCGACGTCCTCGCGGAGCTCGGGCAGGAGCCCGGCCCGGACGGCGTCCCGGGCGTCGAGCTCCTCGACGTCCGCGCGCCCCTTCAGCACGTCGGCGACGATCAGTCGGGTCTCGGCCAGATGCGGGGAGCAGGTCACGTAGGCGACCACCCCGCCGTCGGCCGCTGCGTCGAGGGCGGAGGCCAGCAGGCCGCGCTGGAGGCCGCCGAGCTGTCCGATGTCGGCGGGGGTGCGGCGCCAGCGGGCCTCGGGGCGGCGGCGCAGCGCTCCGAGCCCCGAGCAGGGGACGTCGGCGAGGACCCGGGAGAAGCGGCCGGGCAGCTCGGCGCCGATCGCGGTGCCGTCGGCGGTGCGGGTGGTGATCTCGCAGCCGGCCTCCTGCAGAGGGGCGACGGCCCGGTCGACGAGCTCGGTGCGGTGCTCCTGCAGCTCGACGGCCAGCAGGTCGGCGTCGTGGGCAACGGTGAGCCCGCCCAGCAGCGCGGTCTTACCGCCCGGTCCGGCGCAGAGGTCGAGCCAGTGGTGGTCCTCGGAGAGGACCAGGTCGTCGGCGCCGAGGGCGAGGGCGAGCGCGGCGAGCTGGCTGCCCTCGTCCTGCACCGCCACGCGGCCCTGGGCGACCAGCTCCATGCCGCCCGGGTCGCCCGAGGGCCAGGAGGCGGCGAAGACGGACAGCCGCCCCTGGCTCGCGCCGTGGTCGATGAGCTCGTCGAGGTCGGTCAGGCCCGGGCGCATCACCAGCGAGACCGCCGGGGCGGCGTTCTGCGCCGCCAGCAGCTCGTCGATCTCGTCCCGGGAGCGGCCGTGCCCGGCCAGCGCGTCGCCGAGGGCGCGCACCACCCAGCGGGGATGGGAGTGGACGACGGCGAGGTGGCCGCTGGGGTCCGTCCCGCGGTCGGGGGCGACCCGGGCGAGCCAGCTGTCGAGGTCCTGCTCCCCCACCCGGCGCAGGACGGCGTTGGCGAAGCTCGCCGCACCGGCCCCGACGCGGGAGCGGGCGAGCGCCACCGTCTCGGAGGTCGCGGCATGCGGGGCCACGCTCATGTCCAGCAGCTGGTGGGCGCCCAGGCGCAGCACGTCCAGCAGTGCGGGGTCCACCTCGTCCAGCGGCCGGTCCACGCAGGCCGCGAGGACCGCGTCGAGGCGCCCCTGGGCGCGCAGCGTCCCGTAGAACAGCTCGGTGGTGAAGGCGGCGTCGCGGCCGGAGAGGCGATGGGTGCGCAGCAGCCGGGGCAGCACCAGGTTCGCGTAGGCGTCCTCCTCGCGCACCAGGCGCAGGCCCTCGAGGGCGACCTCGCGGGACGAGGTGGTGCGGCGCGAGCGCTCGGAGGGGCGGGAGGCGGAGTATCCGCGGCGGGGACCGCCCTGGCCGCGGGCGCCGGAGCGGGTGCGTCCCTGCTGGCCGCGGCGGGCGCCGCCTCGTCGGTCCTGGCTCATGCGGGGTCTCCGTCCTGCGGGTCCGTGGTGAAGCGGGCGTCGGGGGCGAGCGACGCGCCGCGGGCCCAGTCCGCCGCGCGCATCGGCCGCTTCCCCGCCGGGGCGAGGGCGGCCACGGCGATGACCTCGGTGCCGGTGCCCACCAGCACCTGCGTCCGGGTGGCCGCGATCGTGCCGGGCGGGAGCGGGGCGTGCTCGGGCGCCTGCTCGACGCCGAGGATCTTGGCGCGCCTGCCGTCCAGCATCGTCCAGGCGCCGGGGTGCGGGCTCATCCCGCGGATGTGGGCGCCGACCTGCTCGGCGGGGAGGGTCCAGTCGATCTCCGCCTCGGCGGTGGTGAGCTTCGCGGCATGCGTGGCGGCGGCGTGGTCCTGCGGGGTCGCGGTGGCGGTGCCGTCGGCGAGGGCGTCGAGGGCCTGCAACAGCAGGGCCGCGCCGTCCTCGGCCATCCGCTCCAGCAGCTCGCCGGCGGTCTCGAACTCGCCGATGGCGGTGGGGGCGGTGGTGAGGACGTCCCCGGTGTCCAGGCCCTTCTCGATCCGGAACACGCTCGTGCCGGTCTCGCGCTGCCCGGCGAGGACGGCGCGCTGGGCAGGTGCGGCGCCCCGCCACTGCGGCAGCAGGGAGAAGTGCAGGTTGATCCAGCCGTGGCGGGGGATGTCGAGCGCGCCCTGCGGGATCAGGTTCCCGTAGGCGACCACCGGGGCGGCGTCGGGGGCGAGGTCCCGCAGCTGCTGCTGGACGGCGTCGTCCCGCAGCGTGGAGGGGGTCAGCACAGGCAGGCCGGCCTCGAGCGCGAGGGCCTTGACCGGGGAGGGCGCGAGCTTGCGGCCGCGCCCGGTGCGGGCGTCGGGCTGGGTGAGCACGCCGACCACCTCGTGGTGCGAGTCGAGCAGGGTGCGCAGGGAGGGCAGGGCGGCCTCGGGGGTGCCGGCGAAGAGGAGACGCATGATGGGGCCAGTCTACGGTCGTCCGTGCGGGACCTCAGAACACGTCCGGCGGGTCCAGCCGCACCCGCAGCGAGCCCTTCGCCTTGCGGGCGCTGCGGGCGGCGATCCCGGCGCGGAGGGCGTCGGCGAGCTCTCGGGAGCGGGCGGGCTCCAGGCGCACCACGGCGCGGGCGCGGCCGGCGGCGTCGGGGCCCTCGAGGTCGACGGGGCCGAAGACGTCGGTGCCGTCCGGGAGCTCGGTGGTCTCGAGGAAGCCGCGGCAGGCCTCGCGGTCCCCGACGATCTCGGCGACGCGGGAGAAGGGCGGCAGGTCGAGCTCGTGGCGGTCGGCGAGCACCCGGTCGAGGAAGAAGGAGGAGCGGTGGGCGACCAGGTCGCGGATCGCCGGGACCGTGGAGGTGCCCACCACGAGCACCTCTCCCCCGTCGTCGGCGCTGCGCACCAGGGAGATCGCACCGCGCCAGCGACGCACCGCCTCGACGTCGGCGTCGAACGCGGCGCGGCCCAGCAGCGCATCCGCGTCCAGCAGCAGGCAGGCGGCGTAGCGACCCTGCGGGGCGGGCTCCGCCCCGGGGGTGGCGACGATGATCGCCCCGTCCGGGACCGCGTCGTCCTCGAGGGCGCCGTGGGCGCCGCCGGCGACCTTGAGCGGTGCGCCGGGGAAGGCGCGGTGCAGCTCCTCGGCGGTGCGGGTGGAGCCCACGACCATGGCCCGCACCTGCGTGCGGTCGCACTCCGGGCAGCGGTAGCCGTCCTCCCTCCGGCCGCAGACCCGGCAGTGCAGCGGACCGTTCCGGCCGCTCAGGGACAGCGGCGCGGAGCAGTGCGGGCACAGCGCCCGGGTGCGGCAGAAGGTGCACGCGATCGCGGGCACGTAGCCGGAGCGCGGCACCTGCACCAGCACGGGGCCCCGGGCCAGGCCGCGGCGGATCACCTTCATCGCCTCCTGCGGGAGGCGGGAGCGGCCGGAGGGCCCCTCGCGCTCGCGCAGGTACTCGTCCATCGCCACGATGTGGGGGCGCACGGCGGTGACCGGGCCCGGCACGGGCTCCAGACGGGCCAGGTAGCCGTGATCGGCCAGCGCGCGCAGCGTCACCGAGTCGCTCGCGGCGAGGAAGAGCAGCGCGCAGCGCTCCTCGGCTGAGCGGCACTGCAGCACGGTGCGGGTGTGCGGGTAGGGGGCGCGCGGCTCCTCGA